>JAUSJJ010000094.1 GCA_030647705.1 Dehalococcoidia bacterium | reverse complement strand
GTTGACCCCCAACATCAACCTCAGCATACCCGGTGGCGGCGACCTGGACCGGCAAGGGATGCGTTTGGGCCTGGACCTCAAGGGCGGCACAGCGCTGGTTTACCAGGCTGACCTGTCAAGCGCTACCGAGGCTGACCGTGAGAACCGGATGAACGGTGCGCTCAGGATCATCGAAAACCGCGTCAATGCCTACGGCGTCGCCGAACCTGTGGTGCAACTGCAGGGCCAGGACCGTATCGCCATCCAGCTCCCGGGCGTCAAGGATATTAACGAGGCCATCTGGCTGGTAGGCAGAACGGCCAACCTCGACTTCAGGGAGCAGGTGAACAATCCGGATGGCGCCATCATCTGGCAGATAGCCAAGGCCACCGGCAGCGATGGCACTCAAAAAGAGCTGACCGGCTCCTATTTCAAACCTAACGCGGCGGTCACCTTCGATAACCTGGGCAAGCCGCAGGTCTCCTTCGAGTTCGACCCCGAAGGGGCGAAACTGTTCGAGCAGATAACCAGCCGCCTGATCGGGAAGCCATTGGGCATCTTCCTGGACGGTCAAGTGATCTCATCGCCAACAGTGGAGGCGGTGATCAGAGACCAGGGCGTTATCACGGGCGTGCCTCTGGCGGAGGCCAGGACCCTGGTCGTTCAGCTCAACGCCGGCGCCCTGCCGGTGCCCCTGACCCTTATCCAGCAGCAGGACGTCAGCGCTACGCTGGGCACCGATTCCCTGAACAAGAGCCTGATCGCAGGCATCATCGGTCTCGCCCTGGTGTTCGCGTTCATGACGGCGTACTACCGGCTGCCCGGCTTCATGGCGGCTCTGGCTCTGATTGTGTACGCCGCGATCACTCTGGCCCTGTTCAAGCTCATCCCGGTGACGCTGACCCTGGCCGGAGTGGCAGCTTTCATCCTCTCCGTGGGCATGGCGGTCGACGCCAATGTCCTGATCTTCGAACGTATGAAAGAGGAGTTGCAGTGGGGGAAGAGCCTGGGCGCCGCCATGGAGGCAGGATTCGACCGGGCGTGGCCGTCCATCAGGGACAGCAACGTCTCCACCTTCATCACCTGCATAATCCTGTACTGGTTCGGCAGCAGTTTTGGGGCGACCCTGATCATGGGCTTTGCCCTGACTCTTGGTCTGGGCGTGGTGGTGAGCATGTTCACCGCCGTGGTGGTTACCCGATGCTTCCTGCGGTTCGTGGTGCGCAGCGGGCTGAGCGACCATCTGGCGCTGTTCAGGGTACCCGGCCAGGCCTCTTCTACCTCGAGAGGAGAAAGCAGATAACATGATAGACTTTGTAGCGAAGCGATACTGGTATTTCCTGCTCTCAGTGGTTATCCTGGTCCCCGGGATAATCTCCCTGTTCGCCTTCGGGCTGAAGCCGAGCATCGAGTTCTCCAGCGGCTCGACCATGACCGTCCAGTTCGACAACGCGGTCAACCTGACGGACCTCAGGTCAGAGATGGCCGCGCTGGGACATGGCGATGCCGTCGTCCAGAGCGTTGGCCAGAGCGGAAAAGAGTACCTGCTCAGAACGAGAACGCTGGAGCCTGAGCAGAAGGACGCCCAGGGCAACGTCATACCATCGGAGAAGGAAGCGATAGAGGAGGCCCTTACCGCCAGGTTCGGCGCTCTCAAGGTGGTGGACTACTACTCGGTGTCGCCCACCGTGGCGTCGGAGATCGTCCAGAAGACCCTCTTCGCTGCGGTCATAGCTGCGGTTGGCATACTGCTGTACATCACCTGGGCATTTCGCAAGGTGGCCAAGTCCTTCCGTTATGGCGTTTCCGCCATTATCGCCTTGGCCCACGATGTGATTCTGGTCGTGGGGACTTTTGCGCTGCTGGGCAAGCTGTTCAACATCGAAGTCGATGCCATGTTCATCGTGGGCGTGCTCACGGTGATGGGCTATAGCGTCCACGACACCATAGTGGTCTTCGACCGCATCCGCGAGAACCTGAAACGGGGTACCGGCTACGATCTGGAAACAACGGTGAACAACAGCATCATGGAGACGCTGGGGCGCTCGCTTAACACCAGCCTCACTACCTTGTTCGTGCTGTTCGCCCTGTTCCTCTTCGGTGGCACGACCATCCGCAACTTCGTGCTGGTGCTGATACTGGGCATCGCCACCGGAACCTACAGCTCGATATTCGTGGCCGCACAATGCCTGGTGGTGTGGGAAAAAGGGGAAATCGGGCGCTTCTTCAACAGGGTTCTGGGAAAGAAGCAGCCGGCGGTGTCCTAGTCTTCCATCCCCATGGGGCGTGTTTGAGCCAGTAAAGTCGGAGAGTCCAGCGATTTCGTGATACCGCCCCGATTGCATCGGGGCGGTATCCCTGTCAGAGCGCATGGGCGCAAGGTGTCCGGTGAGCGCGGGGGGTATTGCCCGCCAGACCTGGCAGGGTGTGGGAAGACAGACTAATACAAACGTATTAAATAATGTTGCATTGCCTGTGCTTCTCAATATTGATGAGTTAGGGCCAGATGCATCGAACACCTTGTGCGTTCGTAATAGTTGCGGAAGATGGTCTTGTGAGGGTTGGGGAATGTTTGAAACCAGGACCAGTGCGGCCGGTCTCTCCATAGTCTCCAACAGCGTGCTCATCGCCGCTAAGCTGGGCGTCGGGCTGCTCACAGGCAGCGTCAGCATCATCGCCGAGGCCATCCACAGCTCAGTGGACCTCCTCGCCTCCCTGATCACCTTCTTCTCCCTCCGCATGGCCGCAAAACCCGCCGACAAGGAACACCCCTTCGGCCACGGCAAGATCGAAAACGTCTCGGGCACGGCGGAGGCCACGCTGATCTTCGTGGCCGCTGCCTTCATCGTTTACGAAGCCGTCCGCAAGCTCATGAGCGGCGTCGTGCTCGTGTCAATCGATTGGGCCATCGCAGTGATGGCCTTTTCCATGCTGGTTAACTTCCTGGTGTCCCGTCGCCTGTTCAAGATATCGAAGAAGCTCGACTCGATCGCCTTGGAGGCCGACGCCCTCAACTTTAGCACGGACATCCTCACTTCGTTCGGCGTGCTGGCCGGGCTGGCCGTGGTCCGCATCACTGGCCTGGACATACTGGACCCTATCGTAGCCATACTCGTAGCCGTGCTTATCGTCAAGGCCGCCTTCGATGTGCTGCGCAAGGCTTATGGCGGGCTGGTGGACGTGAAGTTGCCAGAGACGGAGGAAAACGAGATCGTACGCAGCGTGATGGAGCACTACGGCCAGCTCCTGGGCTTTCACGAGCTACGCAGCCGGAAAGCAGGCAGTGAGCGCGATATTGACCTGCACGTAGTCGTGCCTAGGGGGATGAGCGTGGAGGAGGCCCACAAACTGATCGACCACATTGAGCAGGATATCAAGAGCAAGCTGGTCAACGCCACGGTCAGCATCCACATGGAGCCCTGCGAGACCACCTGCGAGCAATGCCAGGTGCTGTGCTCGCTGGCCAAGTCCAAAGGGGTGTTCCCAGAGGATGCTGGCTAGAGGGCCGAGTGTCTATTTATGTTCGGCTGCTTTTTCGCCTGGACCAGGCGAGTGTTCAGCCTCTCAGCAACCTGGCTCTCCCTCATGGCCGCAGCACGTTTGCCGTTTGACGATGCGGATCCACATGTTTCTGGCCAGCAGCCTGAGTTTAGTCGGCCAGGGCTGCGGCCCCGACATGTTGGTCCAGAAGGCGCTAATCGGTAGCACGGTGTGTCCCCCTGAAACCAATTGAAATTCTCTGTGGCAACGCGTCTGCCCTTGATCAATTTGGGCTCAACGTCTTTTCCCC
>JAUSJJ010000080.1 GCA_030647705.1 Dehalococcoidia bacterium | reverse complement strand
TACCAACCGTTCCATTAAGTTATACGATTCGGCATTAATACAGCGTCTGCCGCGCTCCTCCTGCACCACCGTCTATGCCACGTGGAAACGCAAGCATGTACTCCTGCCCGCGCAGACATATTTCCTATCCAACGAAGAGATTGACATCAGCCAATCTGATTATTAACCCAGGGGTGATCTGGTGATTTTAAGAGGTTCCATGAAGAATGAAAACGATGACCTTCTAAATCTTTTCTCCCAACTTGCCAATGATGATTACTGCTACCTGACCACAACAGGCCGCAAAAGCAGACATCCGCATGAGATTGAGATCTGGTTTGGGATTCAGGGTAACTGGCTCTATCTTTTATCAGGCGGCGGGGATGAGTCGGATTGGGTCAAGAACCTGCGTGCCAACCCAAACGTAACTGTGCGAATCGCGAAACATACATTCACCGGCGTTGCACAGATCGTGAGCGAGGAGAAAGGAGCAAGGCTGGCGCGTCACATGCTGGCGGGGAAATATCAAAACTGGAAAGAGGGGCAGTCTCTGAGTGATTGGGGTCGCACGGCTTTGGTGGTGGGGATTGAGTTAAGGAGGTAACACGCGGCGTGTTAGGTTATAAAATAAAGTTGTGATAAAGAACTTCAAAGTTGACGATACTCAATAAACTGATCGGCGTCAACGTTTATGCAAATTGCCGTTTGATATTCAGCATAGTCTATATGACGGAGGTTGTATGTACGAGCATCACAAGCAATCCTTAGCCAAGCGGTCGGTATTCGCCAAACGACTTGTATTGAATGGAATTATGGGATTGATCCTGCTGGTATTTTCACTGGCTATTGGGATGATTGGCTATCATTTCCTCGAGGGTCTCTCGTGGATTGATTCTTTGCTGAACGCATCCATGATCCTCGGGGGGATGGGACCGGTTGCTTTATTACAGACAGTTGCCGGAAAAATATTTGCATCTTTTTATGCCTTATATTCTGGCGTGATTTTGCTGGCTTCCGTTGGCGTATTGGCTGCGCCAATTTTTCACCGTTTTATGCATCGTTTTCATCTTTCTGAAGATAAATAAAGCGGCGAATGAATACACGCCCATCCACTTTTACGATGAACCGATGAAGTTATATTCAATACTCTCCCAATGGGGTGCGCTAAAAGTTTGTAGGTGAGTTTGCTCCCTGCGCCGTCCTCGGCGCAGGGTTACTCGCAAAACGCCGCCGAGGACGGCGGCTTGAGCCTATTTCCTAACAAACTTTGAGTGCTGCCTCCCAATGCACAAGAAATCCCCAATCTGCCCGAACGCATTTATCGGTAATTTCTCTACCGTACAAATTCCAAAAGTTGAACCGCCAAGCCCGCCAAGGTCGCCAAGAAAACCTTAAAAACTTGGCGTTCTTGGCGTCTTGGCGGTAAAAAATTCTAAATGTACGGTAGAGAATCTGGAATGAAAAAACAGACCCCGAAAGACATTCGTCCTTCGGGGTCTGTTCCCGATTTAGAGATTATCGCCAGAAGTTTTGCGTGAACGGAAGCAGTCGCAGGAGAATATCAAGCAATAAGCCAATCATGAACAACATGCCAAATTTTCGGTTATTGTAAAAAGCGTAACCGACAAAATAAAGCGGCCAGCCAGGCTGTCCCTCAGGCTGGGTTTCAGGCTTGGGTTTCAAAAATACAGGATACACTCGCAGGAATTGTGGGATGGCAAGAAAAACAATCGCCATGACCGGGGTGAAGAATTTTATCGCAATTAAATATATCGTCAAAAAATAGGGGATGACCATCATAGCCAGCACCGTAAAGCGGGAGGCTTTCTCGCCGATGACGACTGGCAGGGTGTGAATTCGTTTGACTTTATCCTTGTCAAGTTTATCTATGTGTTTGCCAAATATCACCGTTGTCACACCCAGGGCATATGGCAGGCAGGCAAGAACAACATTCCAATTCCATTGATGAGCCAGCACATAATAACCACCGCCTATCATCAAAGGGCCCCAAACCAGAAGCACCGCCACTTCGCCAAGAGCAATATATTTAAGGGGCCATGTATAGAACAGGACAAAGAAAGCGCCCGAAGCGAGCAAAATCCAAATCAGTGGGTCATTGGAGTTTACAAAGATCAGGTACAAGCCTGCGGCCAGGGCGAGCAATCCTGTAACTGCAAAATATGTCAGGTGTTGGCGCTTGGTCATCAATCCATTGGCAAGCGGCTGTGTGCCATAGATATTGCGATAGTAATTATCCTTATCCACGCCGCGCACGAAGTCGGTGTAATCATTGAAGATATTATTGCTGGCATGTGCCATGATCAATCCAAAGACAAGGGCAAGCCAGGCGCCGAAATTAAATGCCCCGTCACGCCATGCAAACAAGCCTGCCAGTGACGCGGAAATAAAGGTCATGACGAGAACCGCCGCGCGGGTGGAGATCAACCACTTGGAGATTACATCAAGGCGATCCCATTCTTCCTTTGAAACATCGGGAATTACGTTCAACGCCTTCTTCCACATTGCAAAATTCATTTGTTACACTCCTCATTAAGGTTTGGGCAATTATACTAATGAACAATGTCGCTGCGAGGCGCTCTTGTTCTCCCTGGCACCGCCCGCCAGGGCAGGTGTAGCCGGAGCAGTCTCCTAATAACAGGGGGATTGCTGTCAGCTATACCTCACTGGTCATGATAAACAGCGGCTTCGTCTCAAAATTTTCATACTTTGGACGATAGCGGCTGGTATCATAAAAACGATTTACATCCACAAGTTTTTTGGTTGAAGTCACAATATCCAAAGGCATATTGTCGTAACGCCCATTCTTCAAAACCACCAGCCTGCCATGGATGCCGCCCAATACAAGATCGAGCGCCAGGTTGCCAAATGCCATTGGGACGATCGAGTCAATTGCATCCGGGTCGCCTCCGCGCACCATATAGCCAAGCTTCTGGCTGATCACGTCAACCGTTTTGCCTTTATTGTATTTCGGCGAGAGTTCTTTCATCCGCTCTGAAACCAGATCGCCGATGCCCCCCAGTTTGGCGTGACCATACGCATCAGTGGCGTTATTTTCAAAAATCATTTCGCCAGCTTCATACATTGCTCCTTGTGAAATAAGCAATATGGAATAATGGCTGGGATTGGCAAGGCGGTCTTTTACCATCAATTCGGTCAGGTGATCAATATTAAATTTATACTCGGGAATAACACAACGATTTGCGGCTCCCGCCATTGTAGGTAACATGGCAGTAAAGCCGGCATAACGCCCAAAAACCTCAAGTATCAAAAAACGCTCATGCGAACCAGCGCTGGTCCGCAAACTGTTGGTCAGGGATATGGTGCGGGTCACGCAGGTGCTAAAGCCGATGCAATAATCCGTCCCTGGCACATCGTTATCCATCGTCTTTGGGATGGCAACCACTTTAAAACCCTCCTGATATAGCCGAACTCCGTAGCTGAGTGTATCGTCGCCCCCAATGGGGATCATGGTATCTATACCCAGATAATCAAGATTTTTAAGAACTTCCGGGGTCAGGTCATTTTTCTCTTCAACATACTTATCCTGCAAATACCCGGGGACATCCTCCTTCCTGACCTTCCCCGGATTGGTTCGTGAAGTATGCAGGAATGTGCCGCCTGTGCGTCCTGCGCGATTGACAATCTCCTCGGTTAGGATTTGAAAATTATTATTGTTATCGGCATTCTTATCACGGATAATATCCACTAAACCGCCCCAGCCGCGGCGGATACCGATCACTTGATAACCTTCACGCAAAGCACGGATCGTTACCGCGCGAATAGCGGGATTTAACCCCGGTACATCGCCGCCCCCGGTCAAAATTCCGATCACACCTTTTTTTTTGTCCATCATCACAGCCTCGCTTTAGCTATTTTATGGAAAATCTTATCATATCCATTGATAATTTTATCCCAAAGCCAATTGATTTCAGTGTCTATCGTCTGGAATTGCGGATGGGCTTCAAGGTAGTCCACCACCGCGTCGAAACGGTAACCTGCCAACAGCGCGGTGAGAGGCGCTGAATCAGCGTGGATATCTGCCTGTAGAATTGTCGAATCTTTGGGCGCAGGATGGGTCGCTGATGCAGACCTGTTCAAAAGAAAAAGCTATATTAGCCCTCCCCCATTTCAGGAATGGGTTCAACAGGTGTGCGATTGGCGAGGTAATTTTCAACAAGGAAAACAAGGAGCGCGGCCCAGACTATTCCAAAGCCGATCCATTGGTTATGGCTGAATGGTTCTTTATAAATGAAAACGCCGATCAGAAATTGAAGTGTTGGAGCAATGTATTGAAGCAGGCCGACCACCCACAGCGGAATGGAACGCGCTGCGGAAGCGAACATGAGCAGGGGAATTGTGGTGACAAGACCCGCGCCGATCATGAGCAGATCTGATGTCGTGCCTGTATTGAGAAATGCGGCAGTGTTTTTGGCTTGCATCACGATCAAATATAAAAGCGCGGGAATGAAGAGAATTCCTGTTTCAATGGTGAGTCCATAAAGCGAGCCGAGCGGAGAAAGTTTTTTGACGAGACCATACAATCCAAATGACAGCGCAAGAGACAATGCAATATAAGGCGGGCGGCCATATACAAAGGTCAGGTAGGTAACCCCAATTGCGGCGAGGAGGACTGGAATCCATTGCGCAAGACGTAATCGTTCTTTTAAAAAGATCACGCCCATCAATACGCTGAGGAGCGGATTAATAAAATAACCGAGACTGGTTTCGACAATAAAATTTGCATTGACCGCCCAAACATACAAAAACCAGTTCACGCCAATCAGCAGGGCTGCAATCGTATAGATGCGAAAAACTTTGACATTTACGGTCTTGCGAAAGTCCGTCCATTGTTTGGTGAAGAGAATGACGACGATCAATAGCAGAAATGACCAGATGATGCGATGCCCGATCAATTGAATGGCAGGGACGTGATGAAGCATTTTCCAATAGATGGGAAAAAAGCCCCAAAAAACGTACGCACCGATGCCGTATAAGATCCCTTTATTCATTTATGCTCCTTGGAAAATAAGTAAACAGGGAAACAGGGAAATAGGTTGATAATATCGTCCCGTAGGTTAGATTGAGGATTACATGTTGTTTTTATAAACCTGCGGGATGTTCCTGCAAAATAATAAGACCTTGTTGTTTGAGCAACAAGGTCTTTGATGAGTATGGAGATTGCGTTCTTACAACTTTTTCAAATACCACTTGCTCAAGACAACTACTGGTTTATTCCCAATCAATTAACTGACGACCCGAAAAGCCCGTTTCGATCTCGTGCCAAAACTGGATTCTGTCCTCGCCACATTTCCAACACAGATACACCTCCCTGCCATCGTGCAAAGCGACAAAGTCTATCAGCCCGATGGACAAATCCTTGACTTCGATCCCCATATCCTGAATTTGATGGAGCAGGAAATCAAGGTGGTCAAATTCTGTGAGAAGTTTGCTTAATTTGGGATTCCCGCCATTGCCCGCGGATTTTTTGACAAGTTCCCACAGTTCCGGCTGGTGCGCTCGAATCTTCGCTCCTATCTCCATCATCTCTTCCAGCATTGGGCGGACGATATTCAAGGCATCATTGGCTTCTTTGGGTGTGTAATATTTTGGCATGTTGGGAGTATACACGGAAACAGGTAGACAGGTAAAAAAGTAAACACGGAAGTAAGTAAACAGGTAAACAAGTAAAAAAGTAAACACGTAAACAAGTAGACAAGTAGACAAGTAGACAAGTTTTCTCATGTCCACTTGTTTACCAGTGTTTCCTGTATACACTTCTTACGTCACTACAGCCTGATAGCCTTTTTTCTTCACTGCCGCAATGATCTGCTCATCGGTTAAATTGGATTCGTCGAATTCAATGACCATTTCAAGTCTGTGATAACTGGCATTAATCTCTTTGACGCCGTCAAGAACATCTTCGAGGGATTCGAGTTTCATGGCGCAGTTGGAGCAGGTCATGTCGGGGATTTTGAAGGTTTTTTTGATCATGTTCACCTTATAAAAACTTCGGAAGTCTTTTTGGAGTCTTTACGACGGGAGTTCTTTATGGAAGACTTCCGAAGTTTATGTTATCTATCTCCGCGATCCTTTCAGCGGGCAAACAGCCATCGTTATCCCAGCCGCGTTCCATGTAATATTCATCCAACATATTCTGGAATAGTGCGCGGTCAATATGATGACCCTTCGTCTTGCGCGCGGGCATGGGTTCG
>JAUSJJ010000133.1 GCA_030647705.1 Dehalococcoidia bacterium | reverse complement strand
TCTTTCGAGGACTTTGATGACCTCGACGGCGCGGAGCTTTCGCAAAGCCTCACAGGCGATCCTAGCTTCGAGATGCCTGACGCCTCGTTCATGAACCGGGAGCAAATGCCCTACAACAGCCCCCGCAGCGTGGAGTTCCGGGGAGATTTCAAGCCGGAGCTGGTGCAACTCATCTCAAAGGTTAAACAGAACAAGTCCCAGGACTCCGGGAAGGCCACCCCTCTATCGCCCGAGATGCTGGAGAAACTGTTCGATAAGAGCACCGAGATCGATATCTCAGAGATGAACCAGGGGGAGCTGGATGCCTCATCGGGCATGTTCGTCTCCAACATCATGAAAGAGGCTGCCACCGCCCAGGACGCCCAGGACCCGATCTGGGAGAAGCCGAATCTGGCCAAAGGCAACGCGCTCCGCGGCGACCCGCTGGAGAAGGACGAGCCGCTTGCCTTCCTGTACAACGAATGGGACTTCCGGGCGCGGGATTACAAGCCGCGCTGGTGCAGGGTGAGACAGAAGACCATGGAAGAGGGGGAGGCGGAGTTCTACGACAAGACTCTGGAGGCATACTCCGGGCTTGCCAGCCAGGTCAAGAAGCAGTTCGAGCTGATCAATCCGGAAACACTGCGCAAGGTAAAGAAACTGCCGGACGGTGAGGAGTTCGATCTGGATGCTGTCATCGAGGCCCTGGTGGAAAGCAAGGCCGGCGTCAGCCCCAGCGAGAAGCTTTACTGGCGCAGGAACAAGGCGCAGCGCGATGTCGCCGTCGTCTTCCTCCTGGACATGAGCGCTTCCACCGCGGAGGCCATCGACGAAGAACGCCAGCGCATGGACGACCGCAACCTGCCCGACGATCCCCGGCAGTATATCGCCTGGCTGCGCACGCAGCGCCAGGGCGGAGGCGTCAGAAGCTACAAACGTATCATCGACGTGGAGAAGGAGAGCATAGTCCTGCTGATCAAGGCGCTGGAGACCATCGGCGACGCCTACGGCATCTACGGGTTCTCCGGCTACGGGCGAGAGAACGTCGAGTTCTATGTGATCAAGGACATCGAGGACGCCTTCTCAGACAAGGTGAAGAAGCGCATCGACAAGATAGCGCCGGTGCACGCTACGAGGATGGGCGCCGCCATTCGCCATGCCATCTCCAAGCTGGAAAAGCGGGAGGCTAAGACGAAGATACTGTTCCTCATCAGCGACGGCCGGCCACAGGACCATGGCTACAGCCGCGACGGGATGGAGAAGGAACATGCGCTGCACGATACCAAGATGGCGCTGCTGGAGGCCAAGCGGACCGGCATCACGCCCTTCTGCCTTACGGTGGACAAAGCCGGGCATGACTATCTCAAGACCATGTGCCAGGACGTCGCCTACGAGGTGGTATCTGAAATCGAGTCGCTGCCCAAGCGGCTGCCTGCTCTCTACCGCAAGCTGACCGCATGACAGGTAATGACGGCGAACGAGGCCGCCAGCCCCGAATCAACCCCTCGCTTTTCCCCCAGCCGCATGGCCGGCAAGAGCCTTTTCCGACATTCGCGGCCCTTTCATCACCAGAATGGGCGCCGCGCCGGCGAAACAGAGAAGGCCGAGTATCACGAAGGCCAATCGATAGTCGCCCCTGGTATCATACATCCAGCCGGTGAATATCGGGCTGAACACGCCACTGAGAGTGATGAGGCCCATCAACATGCCCTGAATGCTGGCGAACGCCCTGGTGCCGAAGTAGTCCGCCTGGAACGCCGCTCGCAAAGTGACCGCCGCGCCGTAGGCCGGGCCGAACAACAGGGCAAACACGGCTACCTGCCACAGACTGCCGGCAAACGCCAGCATGAGGACGCCTACGCCCTGCAGCGCAAAAACAAACACCAGCAGCGCCTTCTTGTTGTAGGTATCGCCCAGCCAGCCGAAGCCAAACCTCCCGACGAGGCTGGCCAGCGTGGTGAACATCACCATCAGCGCGCCCACGTACGGGCTGATGCCGATCCGCATCACGGCCGGTACAACGAATCCCAGAACGGCATAGGTGGACAGCGATTGCAGCGCCAGGCCGAACGAGAGAAGCCAGAACACACGGCTCCTGAGAACCTGACCAGCGGTGAATGCCGGCTCTGAGGTGGTTGCGTACTGCGTCGCGGCGGGCGCCGTCGTTGCGTTCTTGGGGCATGGCGTCTCGGGCTGCGGCTGGTCGCCGTCGGGCAACAAGCCATGCTGCTCAGGGGAATCCTTTATCAGCATAGCCAGTGGGATGCCGATGGCCCACATGCCGATCCCCGCAACCACCAAAGCGGTCCGCCATCCGTAGGCGCCGATGAGCCAACTCAGGACAGGAACCATGAGCCCGCCGAAGCCGGGCCCCAGCACCACCAGGCCGATGGCCCGTGATCGCTTCCTGATGAACCATCGGGCGGCGGCGGCAATACCGGGGATCGGCACCGTGAAACTGAGCCCGATGGCGACGATGGCGAATAAGAGGTAGAAGTTCCACAGGGCGTTGGTGAAACTGAGCAGCACAGCGCCGGCGCCGGACAGTACGACGCCGATGAGCGTGATCCCCCTGCAGCCAAAGCGATCCACCAGGAAGCCGACTGCTGGAGAGGCGAAGCCGCCCTCCATGCTGCGCATGGAGAACATCACCGCCGTGGCAGTGGCGGCCCAGCCGAACTCCTCGATGATGGGGTTGAAGAGTGTGGTGAGGCCGTAGAAGAACATGCCGCTGGCGTAGGCGCCAATGCCAACGCAGGCCAGAATCACCCACCAGCCGTAGAACACCTTGCCGCTGGCAACACGACTCATAGAGGGCAATGATACGCTTTTGTCCGGGGGCGGTCAAGGCGAGAGCAACCGCCCGTAATCCGTGAATTATCGGCACAGCTCAAAGGTGTTTGATAATCGGATGGCCTTCACCCGAGATGTCTTTTCCGTACCCCAGGCTGAAGCCTGGGGCATAGAGTCTGCGATGCCATGCCCACGGCTTCAGCCTGGGGTGGGAATCCATGGATCGTGGCTTCGTCTTGGTGCCAGAAGCTGATGGCCTGGTGGCCTCGCCCGTGGCGTCTGCCTGAGTCACCCTAGACGATGTAGTATGGCCTCTTCATTTCAAACGTAGCCGTGGTTCGGCAATAAAGCTGTCCTCCAAGCCGTGCTACAGCCTTCAATTTCGACATCTGTATCTCGCCGTCGGCGTAGCAGTCATCCTTTATGTGGACTCGAAGTACCTCCCCGATTACCACCTGACTGCCCTTGGGGACTTCGCCAAAGTCGAGTACCTGGAGCAGCTTGCATTCCAGGTTGAGGGGTGATTCTCCCACCCTTGGGGCCTTGACCAGGTCGCTTTTCACCGGCGTCAGCCCGCACTCCTTGAATTCATCCATGCCCAGGGGATATTCGGCGGATGTCTGGTTCATGACTTCAGCAAGGCGCTCATCGACGGTGTTGATAACGAAATCCTTGGACCACTCGATGTTAACCATGGTGTCCTTCTTTGACCCATCTCTTCGGTATCCAATGTTGAAGCAGACGACCGCCGGCTCCATGCAGAGCACAGTGTAGGCGCTGTAAGGAGCGAGATTGAAGATGCCGGTTTGGCCCACCGTGGAAACCCAGGCAATAGGTCGCGGCACAATTGCACCCATGAACAAGGTCTGGGCGTCTCTCCGAATCATTTCCGCCGGATCGAGCTTCATTCGTTCCTCCCAATCCAGATGTCGGTGTCCCAATCCACCTGAAAAGGCCTGCGTGGGAAACCCTGTATGGTTGTGCATCATAAACACTCACCAGCCCCGAGTCAAGAGTCTATGCGCCGCCCTCTACCAAGCAGTCAAGATCCGACAGACGCCTTTCTTGGAAGAACCCCAGCGATTTGTTGGACGCTCTTGCTGGCAGTACGCTATAATGACAACGTGCCTACACTTTATCTCGTAGCAACCCCCATCGGCAACCTGGAGGACGTGTCGCTCCGGGCGCTTCGCGTCCTCAAAGAGGTGGGCCTCATAGCTGCCGAAGATACCAGGCGCACCCGACACCTGCTGACCCACTATCAGATCAACACCCCGTTGACCAGCTACCACGATTACAGCAACCAGGCCAAGATTGACAGCCTGCTCAGGTCGCTCGCCGAAAAAGACGTGGCGCTGGTCTCGGAAGCGGGCATGCCCGGGATCAGCGATCCCGGCTATGACCTGGTGGTCGCCGCCATCGAGCGCGGCATTGA
>JAUSJJ010000075.1 GCA_030647705.1 Dehalococcoidia bacterium | reverse complement strand
TGGTTCTTGAGCAACGTGTCGCTAAAACCCTGCATTCCGATGAGACTGCTGTAGTCCTTCGCAACATACGCCATTGTCTTGTCCTCCCTTTGATTATGTCAGGCTCAACGCGCGGCCGGGCCAACGCAGTTGGCCCGAGCCGGATCCCCCTGGCTCAAGTCGGTGTCGAGAGCCGCTGTCAGCACTGCGCCGAGCAGGGGCAGATCGCAGGAACGGCGCGTGCTGATGATGTTCCCGTCCTGCACGAGCGGCTCATCTCTCCATAAGGCGCCTGCGTTCTCGAGGTCTATCGCTATCGACGGCCAAGAGGTGATGCGGCGACCCCTCACTATGTCGGCAGAGATGAGCAACTGCGGCCCGTGAGAAACGGCGACTATCACTTTTCCCAGGTTATCCGCCCGCTTCACCAGGTCCACCATGCTCTGACAGAGACGCATTTCGTCCGGCGCGTAACCGCCAGGCACCAGAATGGCGTCATAGTCGTCGGCGACGGCCTCCGCCGCTGACGTGGCAGCGAGGATGGTGAGTTTGCCGTCCTTTCCGCGATAGCTCTTGCTCGGAGAGCTGCCTATGGTCAAGGCCAATCCGAAATCCGCTGCAATCCTGAGAAGCTCGATGAGTTCCGAGTCATCGAAGCCTTCCTCTACCAGAATGCCAATTCGCTTGCCTTGAGGCATAGGTGTTCTCTTTCCTGGTCCGCCTGAGGCGGACCCTGCGCTTGCGGCGCAAACCTAACACAGCTTCGTGCTGAGGAAATTGACCCGTTCCGCCACTATCTGTGCCGTCCTGGCCCGGTTCCGCGATCTCTCGATCTGTCTGGCCAGTGTCTCGTCGTTGACGACATCCCTCACCCAGTTGGCGAAGTCGTTCTTCTCCCCGTTCACATGGAAAGCGAACACTTCGGCACTCATGTTGGCGAGCGCATCGCGAAGTTCTCGCAGGTTCTTCATGATGCAACTGTCGTGGCACCAGAATACGTTCTGCCCATGCACGTTTCCCAGAAGCCGTTCAGCATCCGTGCTCAAAATCCTCGCCATATCTCGACCCCCTTCGGCCCAATCGCCGAGCCCCGAACCCGATGCCTTCCGCCTCAGGCGGGCGGATCACAACAGGGCAACCGCCCTGGCGCCGTGTTTTCTGCCGAAGTCGGCGCCGGCCACAGGCGGCATTTCATGGCGGGCTTTCCCAAACCGCAGAGGTTGCGGTTCCTGAACACATGACCACTGCGGCTGAGCCATGATACCCTGAGCTCGGGCCTGGTATTCGAGCTTACGAATGAGGTGCTCCGCGACGCGCTCCCAGGTGAATTGCCCGGCGGTCTCCCTGGCCGCCTTGCGCATCCTCTTGCTTTCGTCGGGATGCTGTTCCAGGTGGATGACGTTGGTCTCTATCTCCTTTGGGTCGGAGGTCTCCAGCACAACTGAGTTGAGGAACGGCACTGCGTAGTCCTCGCCTGTATTGCCGGTGAAGGCTATCCCACCTGCCGCCATGGTTTCCAGTCCGACCAGTCCGAAGGGCTCGTGGCGGCTGTTAGCCAGCACGGCATCCGAAGCGTGGAAGACTATCCTGAGGAACTCCTGCGGACAGTGGAATCTTATGTCAAGCACATCGGCCTCTTCGACGTTCCTGAAGGCTTGGAAATAGTCCTCCATGGAATTCCCGGCGGCACTTACTTCCTTGACCGTCAGCCCCAGAGATCTAGCCTTGTACAGCACTTCTCCACCATGGGCCTCCATGCCGCCCCGGGCCAACAGTACGGGCTTGGTGCCCCTGGCTTTGAGCCTGGCTGTCGCCTCGACCGCCGCCACCCACTGTTTGTCAGGGTCCCAGCGCGCCACCTTGGTCAGCACAGAATCCGCTTTGATGCTCTTCCTCAGCCTGGCTGACGCCCTGACATCGACGTTGTCGAGCAAGGCATTCGGGATTCCGTTGGGGATCACCAGCGGGTTCACGTCCATGCCGCGCATGATATGTCTCATGTACCGGCTTACGGTGGTGATGGTGGCTGAAGACGCCAGCCGCCCCCAGTTTATGCGCTCGAAACCGAAGGTGTTGTTGGCGTTCCAGAACATCACGGCGTTATCCCTGAGCCCGTTGCGACGCAGTTCGTCGCTCAAGCGGCACATGGCCTCTGCGGTGTGCCACTCTTCTCCAAGCACCACCACGAACTTGCCGCGGGCCACCGCCGGCTTCACAACACGCTCGATGATGAAGTTGGGGGCAGAGCTGTTGAAGTCGTTGAGCTTGCCTTCTTCGCCCTGATAAACGCCGAGGGGATAGTACTCGCTGATCCACTGGCACCAGCGGTGCAGGATGAGCCTGTCCTTCACCTCTTCGCCGCGTAGCCCGGGGTCACCGATGAAGAAGAGCCGGGTGTTGAAACCCAAACGGGAAAGAGTCTGCGAGAGGTTGACCACCCGCACTCCCAACCCGCCCGCAAGGGAGTACCGGTCAGGGCCTTCGAAGGAGAGGATGACGAACTCGGTGTTTTCGGGGTTAATACATTCTGGCATCATGGCTGGTCTCCTTCCCGCTCTTCATCATCCGTGCCTTCTACGATCAACTGCCGCGAGCCTTGCTCTTAGGGGCGCTGTTCCTCCTCGATCCGGCCCTTCTCCGTTCACGGAGAGATGGTTCAGGGCGCTGCCCAAAGCGCCGGCTGCCAGAGGGCCTGTGTCCGGAGACATACTTGCCGGCCCGAAACGCCCTGGTCGTCCCCTGACCTTGCGCCGCTGAAAAACTGCCTGAAGAGGTGCTCTATGGACAACGTTCGGTCGGCGGTTAGCCCTGGCGTGGGCTCTCCCAAAATGGGAGAGCCCGCGCCCCCCACATCCACGACACAATGATTGCCGCCGCTCCACCCCTCACCACACAATCATTTAACATCATGGTAGCAGTCATGCCAGGCAGGAAGATATACGGATATCTACTTATTTGGGCGAAAAATAACCGCAATCTTCTCGCAGGCCGACCGAACGTGGATAGGACAAGTCGAAGGGGCCGGGGATAGGCAGGACTACGGAGTTTTCGGAAACGGTGAGTTCACCCCAACTTGTCGGGAGGGCAGGGTTGTAAGGGGCTTAAGCGCTAACCTTAGGCTCCGTGTCATTCGCGCCCCGTATCATGGTACG
>JAUSJJ010000064.1 GCA_030647705.1 Dehalococcoidia bacterium | reverse complement strand
GAAGACAAGAAGCGGTATGAGAAAAAGCACGGCCCCACCGGTTGGGGTGACTTCCTTACGGTGGTAGCCGGTGCGGGTCTCGCCTGTCTCGGCATCTACCACCTCGCCAAGACCGCGCCGAGTTCGCCAAAGTCCGCTAACGTGACCTGCCCGGAGTGTGGGAACCCGTTTGTTTTGGCGATACCTGCCGGCTCCATCGGCCGCCCTCGTTTTCTTGAGGTGGATTGTCCGGAATGCAGTGAAACGCTATTCGTGGATTTGAGCGCAGAGGGGAGCAGTGACAGTAAAAAGTCGGCCAGAGGGAGGCGTTCTGGACCCTAGCTGGATGCCGGTCTCGCAGCAGTTTTACAATTGTGGCAGCAACAAAGGGGTGATGAAGAATGGCAGCTCGGAGATGTGACAACAAGGAGTCGGGACAGGGGCACGCAAAAAGTCCAAATGGGTCACAAGAGGACATCGGGGCCGAAATCAGCCGGATTTTCGCCGAGGGACTGAAGAGCCTGCCCCGGAACCTCCCTACGCTCCCTCAAACGCTGGTGCTGGACGCCGAGGGGGAAGACGCGCAGACTGAGGCAGGAATACATGAGATTGTGTCCTGGTTGTTTGCAGGGAGGCCAGACCATGGCGCAGCATGAGAAACGGGAAGCTATCAGCACGGAAACCTTGAGAGGGTACGTCAAGGATGCGGCATCGGCGGCAGGCTATCCCCAATTCGGGACACAAGGCTGCGACCTGACACAGCCTGGATACTGGGTAGCGTATGCCCGCCAGAGCCTGGAGGAACAGTCGCAGAACAGTCGTCTTCCCGACTATCTGTTTACAAGCGCCCAGCAAGCGAAGAAACTCGGGGTGATTGTGCCCCTGGAGTACGTAATCTACGATGCGGTCACCGGAGAGCATCTGGAAAGGCCGGGCATGATATGGCTGCGCAGCCTGATGGCCCAACGCTGTATTGCCGGAATAGTCTTCCCTGCGCTGGACAGGCTCTCCCGGGAGCCTCTACATCAGCAGATCTTCGAGCTGGAAGCGACCCACTACGGGGTGAGGCTGCATTACGCCGACGCACCCAATGGGGACGACCCTGGGAGCCAGTTCGCCCGCAATATCCTGGCCCATGCTGCCAAGCTGGTTAAGCTGGCTAACCACAAGAATGCCCGCGGCGGCAATATTGGACGCGTGGTGAAGGGCTGGGTACCTGCATGTCGGGCGGCCTATGGGTACCGTTACCGGCGCGAAGGGGAGGTAGGAACCGATGGGAGACTCCATGTCCGAAAGGCATGGTGGGAGGTCAACGAAATCGGGCCCGACGGACACCCTGTTTCAGGGAGTCCGGCTTGGGTGGTGAAGCAAGTATTCAACTGGATTGGTCAGGAGGCCCGGAGCCTGCATTGGGTGGCGAATGAACTCAACAAGGCGGGCCTGAAGACAACCGACGGCGCCCGCTGGTCGCCAGGGAAAGTACATTTGATGGTGCACCGGCAATGCTATACCGGAACCCACGCCTACGGCGTCAACACTAAGGTCGCCAATCCCAACCGCCCGCTGGGTGATATCACCGCCGAAGTGAAAAGGACGCTTTCGCGGCCGAGACCCCGGGAGGAATGGGTAAGCTTCCAGGTCCCGGCGCTGGTCAGCGAAGAGCTTTGGGCGAAAGCCAATGCCGTTGTAAGCGAACGAGGTCGAGGACGAGGCAAGCAGGGTAAGAAGATAGAGGCCTTGCTGCGCAATCGTCTCCTCTGCCCCAGGTGCGGCAAACCGATGATCGTGCGGCGTCACTCCAGCCGCAGCGAGTTGTACTACTACTGTTCAAAGTATTACCGCCCCTGGTCGAACCAACAGTGCGCCTACAGGCGCTTCTTGCCGGGTGCCTGGGACGATATGGTGTGGGACATGGTCGCCGCCCTGTTGTCGGACGATGCCTGGCTGAAGGTGCAGATGTCCTCGGCGCAGTCCCAGTCCGAGAATGTCATGAAGCTTGTTAGATTGCAGGAGTTCAGAATCAACCAGACGCGGGCCAGGATTGCGAAGGTGCGGGAGGGATTCGAGGGTGGCGTCTATGACATGGCGGAAGCCAGGCGCCGCTTAGTCGAATACGAGAAGGCGCTCAAGGGAGCGGAGAATGAGATCGAGAGACTGCACCGGGAGACAGGAGCGGCAGACCTGGACACCACCGACATCGAGGCCGCCGGACTCCAATTGAACGCTCTGAGACAACAGAGGCTCGACCACGCCAGCTTCAGCGAGAAGTCCGAGATCATCACTAAGCTGGGAATAAGGGTCTACCCCTCCGAAGACCTGAGCTCAATGAGAGTCACTTGCGGATTAAACTTACAGTTTGAAAACGGCGGAGATGGCAGCGAGCCGACCGGGTGTCGAAAAGTCTTGTTTGGCCCACCATAGTGTATGGTATCAAGAACTCAGGCTACCTCTTCTCGTTTTCCCTCCGGTGCCAGAGGCATAGTGTAGGTCAGCAACACTTCCTTCCCGGTCACCTTTACTTCTTTGACGAAGCTCCGGATGAAGGTCTTCTGCTCGGGAATGGGGCTCTCTGTCAACAGGCGTCGAAAGTCCTGCATGTGAGCCCGAATAGTGCGTTCATCGCCGAGCTCAACCTTGTGATCTGCCACATCCCTTTCCAGCCCTAGCCTGGTCGTCTGCAGACGCTCTTGCAGCTGCCGCAGGGACTGAATCCTCGGGGCTAGGTCATCGAGGGAGAGCTTCCCAGTTTCCAGCGACTCGTAAAGCCGTCCCAGACGGGCTTGAACATCCTCGAGTTCCGACTTGACTGTCTCCAACGGTCTGCCATTCTCTGCCATCTGGTCATCCTTCTCGTCATTCAGGAGA
>JAUSJJ010000131.1 GCA_030647705.1 Dehalococcoidia bacterium | reverse complement strand
AACTTCATTCCCGAGTATTCGGCGGAGCAGTTGTGGTTCGTGCTTAACCCTGAAACCACGGAGAAGCTGTGGAAGGAGACCGACGCCGGGAAGAAAGTCATTGCGGCCGAGCAGGACAAGCTCAAGCTCAAGATAGTGGGCTGGATCCCGCTGGGGCCGAACGCCGTCTTCTCCAGGTCGCCTATCACCAAGCTGGAAGACTTCAAAGGTAAGAAGGCAAGGTACCTCTCGAAACCTGCCGTCCCGTTCTATTCGGCGCTGGGTATGACGTACGTTTCCGTCCCCACGGAAGAGGTCTACACCGCCCTGCAGAACGGCATGATCGACGTGCTCACCACCTCGGCTCAACCGATGAAGAACTCCTCGTGGTGGGACTATGCCAAGTACGGGGTCCTGCCTTACCTGGGGTGGTACACGGGACAGGTGGCCTTCAACGCCGATTGGTGGGCCGCGCTGCCCAAGGACCTCCAGGACAAAGTGTTGGCGGTGGGACAGGACATAACCAAGGAAGCCTTTGACGCCGTGCTGGCGGATGCCACTGCCTTCTACGGCGAGTTCAAGGCGAAAGGCGGCACCGTTACCACGCTGTCTGCCGAGGAGGTCGGCAGGATTCAGCTGCAACTGTCCGAGCAGGGGGCCTTCGAAGAGATCAAGGGCCAGATCGGCGCCGACCTGTGGCAGGCGATTCGCCAGGTGTCAGGGACCAAGATGAAATAGCTTTCTGCAACCCTTGCAGGGAGATGCGAAACGTGCGTGGCGCGCCCCGTATCGAAATTAGGGGCGCGCCCCGGGATGGAGGCGTGTCATGGAACGAGGCCTGATCAAGACGTCAGCCGGGTACATCCACTACCGCGCCACTGGCAACGGCAAGCCGCTCATGCTCCTGCATGCCGCTACGAAGTCTTCGGCGATCTACCTGGAGCTGATTGCGGCCCTGGGTGGCAAGGTCAGGGTCATCGCCCCCGATTTCCCCAGCTACGGCATGTCCGACCATATCTCCGGACATCCTGTGATTGCCGACTACTCGAGAGTGGTGACCGAAGTGATGGGAAGGCTGGGAATCAAGAAGGCCAGCTTCCTGGGCGAGGCGCTTGGCGCCTACGTGGCGGGCGATCTCGCTGTGTCCTATCCGGACAGGGTGGAGAAGATCATACTGCTGAATTGTCCGTTCTACTTCAGCCGTGAATACGAGAAGTCGCGGCACGCCGGCTTCAAGGCGTCTACGCCTGTTGACAGCAGTGGTTTCCCCTTGCCCCGGACGCTGGAGTACGTGCTGGAGAAGGACCCGGGCCATATCCCGATGAAGCCCACACAATCGTGGATGGACCGGGATAACCTGTCGTTGGTCCAGGCAGGCCGCGACATGTGGCAGGGGCTGGATGCGGTTGGCGAATACGACATGAACTCCACCATGGAACGGATAGGTTGCCCGGTATTGCTCATCTGGGGAGAGCATTTCTTCTATCTTCAGTTCAAAGACGAGTACACCCGCCGCATCAAGAACCATCAGGTCCACGTGATCAAGGGCGGCCGGTTCATGCCCGAAATCGACCACGCTGACGAGATCGCCCAAACCGCACTGAAGTTCCTGGGTTGACCGGTCATGCATCGGAGCGGAGATTGAGTTGAACGCATACAGCGCTTACAAGAGGAGCACCAGGACGGTAGACGATGCCATGCTGGTGATCGCCGGCGTCGTCGTTGGGTTGGACCTGTTGCTTGTGTCCGCCAGCGTGGTGCTCAGGCCATTCGGGATCAGCTACGCCACGTTCCAGGAGTTCCCGCGGCTGTTCCAGAGCTTCTTGACGTTCTTAGTGATCGCAGGCGTGCTGAGAGCCAAAGGGCACATCGGCGTTGACTTCCTCTCTTCGAGATTCAAAGGAACAACGCTGGTGATAGTCGAGATGCTCATCCTTTGCGCCGCCGCGGCCACATCTGTGATCTTGCTGGCAGCGAGCATCCTGACCCTGCAAGGGCTGGTGGATTTCGGAGAAAAGACCGTATCTGAGATCGAGTTCCCCATATGGTACATATATACTTCGCAGGTCGTGGGGTTCTTGTTGCTCTTCCTTGCTTCCTTTGAGATGCTCATTGACAGGGTCGGCCTGTTGTCCGTGAAGAAGTGAAAACGTGAGGGCCGCAATCCGCCTCAGGCGGATGCCCGCAGCCCCCGCTGGCGGTCGTGCGGCCACAGGCATGCCGTGCATGCGCCATTTCGGTCTCATGGCGACGTATCGCCAGTCTTATTCAGCGTCTTGCCGCCGGTACTAACCGTTAGCGAGGACCGTCAATGCTGTTTGTTGCCATAGTTCTGGGCCTGGCGCTGCTGATAGTCGGCGTGCCCATCTTCGTGTTCTTTGCCCTCACCGGTTCCACCATCCTGTTGTTCCACCTCAATGTGACCTCGTACGTAATCGGGCAGTCCATGTTCACCGCTGTCACCAAGTACATGCTGGTGTCGCTGCCCCTTTACATCCTGCTGGGCCAATTGATGCTGCACGGAGGCCTGGCAAAGAGGCTGACCAACATGTCTGTGGCCTGGGTGGGCCATTATCGTGGCGGCCTGGCTATTGCCAGCATAATGGCCATAGCCTTCTTCTCTGCGATATCCGGGTCCATCCTGGCGTCCATCATCACCATAGGCGCGATCATGATTCCGATCATGGTCCAGAACGGCTATTCCAAGCCATTTGCGGGCGCCGTGATCGCCTCTGCCGCGGGCATAGACGCACTGATACCGCCCAGCAGCGCCGCCATAGTCTATGCCTCTATCACAGGGACTTCGCTATCGAAGCTGTTCATGGCCGGCCTGATACCCGGGATCATACAGGGAGTGTTGCTGCTTGTGGTTGCCGCGTTCTTGAGCCGCAAGATACCTACCATCAAGCCGGTCCCGTGGCGGGAGAGGCTCACAGCGACCTACAAGGCGCTTCCCGTCCTTTCGCTGGTGGTGATCATACTGGGTGGGATCTACATCGGGGTGCTGCTGCCGACGGAAGCGGCGGCTGTTGCCTGTCTGCTGGCATTGCTCCTCGGATTTGTGGTGTATCGGGAGACGACGCCGCGCAACGTCTGGCAGTCCCTCACCGAGACGGCGAAGACAACGTGCGTCGTTTTCATAATGATCGCTACGGCCAGTTTCCTGTCCCAGGTCTTTATCTACACCCAGGTACCGCAAAACCTGGCTTCCGCGGTGGCCGGAGTAGGACTGAACCCGGTGACCTTCATGTTCATGGCCATGGTGGCTGTTCTGATTCTGGGCACGTTCCTGGAAGCGGTGCCGAACCAGCTTGTCAGTATGCCCATATTCATGGTTATCGCAGCGAACCTGAAAGTGGACCTGGTTGCGTTTTATGTTCCATTCTGTATATTCATCGGCATTGGATTGCTGACTCCGCCCGTGGCTGTGGGAGCCTACACGGCGTCATCGGTTGCCAGGGAGAGTCCGGAACGCATTTTCAGGCATATCTACCCCTGGTTCTTCCTGGCGATGCTGGCATCGGGCGCCTTGAATATCCTGATACCTCAGATTGCTCTGTGGATACCTAATACAATGCGCTAGAATCCTGCTTGCACCAGTCGAAAAGGGAAACAAACATGTGGGTTGGCCGAAACAGAAAGTGGGACTTAGCAGCCGATGTGGTGGTGGTGGGCTTCGGAGGAGCAGGCGGTGCGGCTGCCATCTCCGCCCACGATGTGGGCGCCCAAGTCCTCATTTTGGAAAAGCAGGCTGCGGACGGACACCTGACTAGCACCGCCATGTCCGGAGGCATAATAATGTGTCCCTCCGATATTGGAGCCGCGGCCAGGTATATGAGAGAGCTGTGCCGGGTAAACGGAAGCGTGGCCTGGACCGACGACGGAGTCATCGA
>JAUSJJ010000053.1 GCA_030647705.1 Dehalococcoidia bacterium | reverse complement strand
GTCGATTCCGGCAGCGATAACGCCACGGAAATAGAGCTGGTCAATCTGACGACGCCGTATTACGATATTGAACGCTTCGGAGTTTCGTTCGTGGCTTCTCCCCGGCATGCGGATGTGCTGATAATCACGGGTGCGGTAACGCACAACATGGAAATAGCGGTCAAGAAGACCTATGAAGCGATGCCCTCGCCGAAATTCGTCATAGCCGTCGGCGACGATGCCTGCGACGGGGGCATTTTCAAGGATACCTATGCAGTCAACGGCGGGGCGGATACAGTCCTCCCCGTCGCTCTGAAAATTCCGGGCAACCCTCCGTCTCCGAGGACAATCATGCGAGAACTCTTGCTTCTCATGGAGGAGCTAAGAAGGAATCGCCGCTAAGAGTCCCGAGAACCAGGTGCTCAGTGTTCGCCGGTGATCCTCAATCCTGGCTCGTGACCGTGTCTTTGCGCTTATCGAATCTCCCTACGCGTGCCAAGCCCCATCATGCTCTGCGTTATCTGCGAGGCAATCAGGGGGACTTGCACAACGGGGCATCTCCGATTATCATGCTTAGCATCGGTCAGCGCGGCAGTCTGTCCGCGCCAAAGCGGGCGCCTTCCCGTCAGGCAATGTGCGTCGTTCTTTATTGTGCGGGATGTCAGCGCATCCATCAATGTCACAGTCAGGAGGCAAAGCATGTCAGCAGTACTGGTAACGGGCGGCTCAGGAGTCATCGGCTCATGGGTGGTCAGACGGCTGGTGGACAAAGGCGAGCGCGTGGTCAGCTACAGCAGGCGCCCCGATACCACGCTGATCAAGGATATCGTCGATAAGGTCGAATACGTCTCCGGGGACGTGCTCGACCTGCCCCGCATCATGGATACCATCAAGAAGCGCGGCATCGACCGCATCATTCACCTGGCAGCGATCATGCCGGATGACCTAGAGGCGAACCCCTATGCCAACTACAAGATCAACGTCGATGGCACGATCAACGTCCTGGAAGCGGCCAGGCTGATGGACGTCAAGAGGCTGGTCTACACCAGCACCCAGGGCGTCTATGACACGATGCGCGGCGAGCATGCTCATCCTGCCTACAAGCCAATAGACGAACATTATCCCCAGGCCCCCAAGAGCGTGTATGGAGCGACCAAGCTCTTCTGCGAGCACATGGGCCTGAGGTACAACCGCATTTACGGGGTGGACTTCGTCGCCCTGCGGTTTGCCTGGGTCTACGGCCCGGGCAAGCAGGCGCGACACGGAGTCCTCGCCCTCCACAGCAAGATCATCGAAAGCGCCATGCTTGGGAAACCACTGAAGATCCCGCAGGGTGGGGACCAGAAGGTGGACAACGCCTATGTTCGAGACGTGGCCAAGGCCATCGTCCTGGCCTGTTTCGTGGAGAAACCGGAGCATCGCGTGTTCAACATAGGCACGGGCAAGGGCGAGACGATGAAGCACTTGATAGAGGTGCTCGACGGTGTCTTCGGCGGCGCCCAAATCGAGATAGGCCCCGGGCTGAACCCGCGCGGGGCGCAGGGAGCGAACTACATCGTGATGAACATCGAGCGCGCCCGAAAGGAGCTGGGCTACAGCCCGGAGTTTGACCTGGAGGCAGGCGCCAAGGACTACATAGAGACGATGAAGCGCCTGGGCATTCAGCCCATGGTCTGATTGCTACCTGCCATCGCCCTTGAACCGGGGCTTCCGCTTCTCCTTGAAGGCGGTCATCGACTCCCTCGGCTCGTCGGTGGTGAAGCAGAGCGCGAAGCAGTTGATGCTGTGCTCCATGGCGGCCGCCAGGTCGGTCTCCATCCATTTGTTCAGGATGTCTTTTTGCATCCTGACGGCGAACGGGCCGTTGGCCAGTATCCGGCCGGCCATGTCGCGGGCCGCCTGCCCCAAACCGGCAAGCGGAACAACCTTATTGACCAGGCCGATGCGCTCGGCTTCAGCCGCGTCAATCGAGTCCCCAGTCAGGACCATCTCCCTCACCTTGCCCATCCCGATGAGCCGGGGCATCAGAGCCGCCTCCACAACCGAAGGGATTCCCGCCTTGATCTCCGGCAGCCCGATCCGGGTGTTCTCGGCGGCGATGCGAATATCACACGCCATCGCCATCTCGCAGCCACCTCCCAGGCAGTGGCCGCTCAGGGCCGCAATCACTGGCTTCTCCAGATGGCGGATGCTGTCGCAGGCCTTATGCACCGTTCGCACGAACTTTCTGGCCCTGGCCGGGGTCAAAGACAGCATGAAATCGACGTCGGCGCCGCCCGAAAAGACCTCTTTCTTGGCAGTGCCCAGCACCACCACGCCCACCTCGTCGTCGTCGTTCAATCGGGCCATCGCTGACGTCAGTTCGTCAAGCACCTCGAAATCGAGAAGGTTGAACCTGTCCGCCTTGTTCAGCAGAACGGTGGCTACGCCTTTCTCCTTTTCCAACGTGATGTGCTGGTACATTCGACACCTCCTTGTTTTCGCCCCTTCCAATGGCTGATGCCCGGCTGAGATAAGATACTATGAAGCGGGCGTTGTCTCGTCGCCGGGTCGCCTGTCCGGCTTTCGGAGCTTGCCCGCGGCCAGCAGCGAGGTCAGGGCGGCGGTGGCCGCCAGAGCGCCTCCTGCAATATAAGCCCAACGCACGCCGGTCATGAACCGGGCGATGTCACCCGGTCCGAAGGCGCCTGGCGCCGAGGTCGCCGAGACCGGGGCCTGGGCGTAGAGCACGGCCCCGGCCACCCCTATTCCCAGCACCATCCCCACATTGCGCATCGCGGCCAACAGGCCTGAAGCGATGCCCAGGTGCTGTACAGGGACGCTTCCCATCACAGTGCTGTTGTTGGGGCTTTGAAACATGCCGGAGCCCAGGCCGATGACGGACAGTCGCCAGGCTACATCGAATGCGGAGGCCGATGTGGTGAGGTTGGCGAGCAGGAACATCCCCACGGCGCTGATGGACATGCCGAAGATCGCGAAGAACCTGGTACCGAAACGGTCGGAGGCTGCGCCGGTGAATGGCGCTACGCAGAGGGTGATCACGGGGGAAGCCGCCATGACCAGCCCTACTTTGAACACATCGTAATGGAGCACGAACATCAGATAGAACGGCGTCACGAAGACCAGGGCATACATAGCCATGAAGTTGAGCAGCGAGCTCAGGCTGGCAAAACTGAATACCCGATTTGCAAACAGCGACAGGTTGAGCATAGGCTGTGCCGAAGAGCGCTCCACCTGGATGAACAACGCCCCGAACGCCATTCCGGCCGCCAGGACTCCCAGAGCCAGGGGTGATGACCATCCCCAGTCCTGCCCTCTGTTGGCGTACACAAGCACAGCGAGGAGGAAGAAGAGGGCGGTGACGGCGCCGGCCCAGTCAAGGCGTTGCGCTGGTTTGGAACCGCTCCGTGGGATGATGCGGGTCCCCCAGAGCAGAGAGGCTATTCCGATGGGGACGTTGATGATGAAGACGTAACGCCAGCTCAGGTTCTGGGCGATCAACCCACCAAGGGTCGGCCCCAGCGCCAACGCAATCGCTATGCCGGTAGCATAGATGCCCAATGCCTTGCCCCGCTCTCTGGCCGGAAAGGCGGAAGTGATGATGGCAAAGCCCACGGCCATGACCATGCTGGCCGAAAGGCCTTGCAGCGCCCGGAACAGGATCAGCATCCATATGCTTTGCGACAGGCCGCACAACATGGAGGTCAGGGTGAAAGCTGCCAGGCCGGTCAGGAACACCCTTCGGTATCCTACTACGTCACCCAGCCGCCCCCAAAGCAAGATCAGGCAGCAAATGGTAAGCAGGTAGACGGTAGGCGCCCACTGCGCGATGGAGATATCGGTGTGCAGGACGTCGGTGATGGCGGGGAGGACGGTGTTTACTATGCTGGCATCCAGTGGCATCATGAAAGTGCCCAGCATCACTGCCGCCAGGACCTGCCACTTGGACACAGGTAGCGTGTGTCCCCTCTGCGCATTGGCTTCTGTCACAGCACGTCCTGTTCAGGCCGGACCGACCGGAGTCCCGGCCCAGTTCAGAAATGACAGCACAGATTATACTTCCGCTGACCAGGCGGTACAACTACCCCTCTCGCCTTTCCAGGCGGCGTACCCCGACCCGGTAAGACGCGCTATAATGGGGAATGAGATGGGAGTTCAGTAAGGAGTGGTGCGATGCTGAAATATGTCCTGGCGGTCCTTGCCATAGCCGCGCTGGCGTCTTTGAGCTGCGTTAGCCGGACAGGTGAACAGAGCGTCGACCTTGGCCAGGAGTTCAGCCTAGCTTTGGGACAGGGCGCCTCCTTAAAGGGCCAACAGCTCAGGGTGAGATTCCTGGAAGTTGTCACTGATAGCCGCTGCCCTACCGGTGCGACGTGCGTGTGGCAGGGGGAGGTGTCCTGTCTCCTGGAGATCACGCATCTCGGCCCTTCGCAACGCAAGGTGCTGACGCAGCCCGGTTTGACCAAGGGGCACTGGAAAGACTCTTTCGAGGATTACCAGGTCCAGTTCACAGTCGAGCCGTACCCGGAAGTGGGCAGGGGGATAGAGAAAGGCGATTACCGGCTGCGTCTGGTCTTCGAGAAGAAACCGGCGCTTGCCGGCGGCATTCTGGCGACCTTCGATGTGAACCAGGAGAAGTACATGGTATTCCTCACCAAAAAGACTGGGATAGAGCAGGTTTTCGCTGTTCAGCGCGGGGAAAGCAGGGCTACCATACCCACCGGTCGAATGCTCCGTGGATCAGTGCCCTACAACGAGCCCTGGAGCTGGCACATCGACTCAGAGATGTTCGGCATGGCCGAGTTGACCATAGAGCTTTGCGACCGCACTCCTTCGCAGGTCGAGGCAAATCTGGACTACTGGGTTGACACAGTCCAGTACTTCTGCCTCCGGAGCGCCAAGCTGGCTGACATTCAGGACTTCAGATAGCAGGCCCTGAACAGGCTGCACGCTCGGACGCGATAACCTGCGCCTTCATCTTACTGCCAGCTTGAGCAGCCTGTCATCGTTTGGAGTGGGGCTTCCTCTGCCGTCACGGTTACAGGTGAGAACATAGATGGCCCCATCGCTTGCCTGTACAACGTCTCGCAGCCTCCCGTACTGGCCGGAGAGAAGACGCTCGAAACCTGCGACGCGTCGAGGATCGGCGGCGTCGAGGGTCAGCCGGTATAGGCTTTGGCCCCGCAAGCCGGCAAAGAGCAACGACCCAGCCCAGGGTCCAACGGTGACGAATGCTGCGCCGCTCGGCGCCCAGGTGTCAAAACCGCCATGCAAAACCGGCGCCTCCATGCCCTCTCTGTTCTGGCCGCCCGTGATCGCCGGCCAGCCGTAGTTCTTCCCAGGCTCGATGTAGTTGACCTCGTCGTGGGCTGTCGGGCCGTGCTCCGTGGCATAGAGGCGCCCGGTGCCCGGCTGCCAGGCCAGGCCTTGAGGATTGCGATGGCCGTAGGAGTATACCGGCGACCCTGGAAACGGGTTGTCGGGTGGAATGGCGCCGTCGGTGTTCAATCTGAGGATCTTGCCGTTAAGCGAAGAGAGGTCTTGCGCCAGGTCTGGACGCTGCGCGTCTCCCGTCGTCCAGTAGAGCTTGCCGTCGGGCCCCACCTTGACGCGGCCACCATCGTGGTTGGCGCTGCCCAACACGCCATCGAGCAGGACCTTGTCGACCACACCTTTTTGTGTTTCGGCATCGTCACGGACCCGCACCAGGCGGTTTCGCAGTTGTCCGCCGGCGTCACGGTAGGTATATGCTACGTAGACGAAATGGTTCTGGGCGAAACCGGGGTCGATCGCCAGCCCCAGCAGACCGGCCTCCCCTCCCCTGGCCGACTCCAGGCTCAACCACGGCTCATTCACCAGAATGTCGTTCCGGACGACCCGAACGGTCCCGCTGCGCTCGGCGACGAAGATCCGCCCGTCCGGCGCAAGTCCAACGGCCCAGGGTGCATCCAGATTCTCGGCCACGACGCTGATGCTGATTTCAGGCGGCACGGCTGCCGTCGGCGCCGCCGTACAGGCGGCCAGAGCCAGCAATGCCGCCGACGCTATCCCCCAGAACCGACCCATGCCAGCCACCTCCACTGTTTCCAGCTTAGCACAGCAGGGGACATTGTCAAGAAGCACGGGCAAGCGCCCCGTCTTTCGGGCGCAGGCGGCTCAGGCGGGCGTACGAAACCCCGGTTAAGCTTGCGCCTAGCGCGGCGAAAAGAAAAGATAACCAGACTGCGTTGCCCGCCTTGCCGGCAGCCACGCCAACGAGCACGTAGATGCCCGCTCCCAGGATGACGCCAAGGCCGGTCAAGGTGGCCGCGGGAAGGCCAAGCTTCCGGGACAGGCCTGTCTCAGTATCGGTTGGGTTCTTGCTCATGTTTCGCCGGAGGCAAAGGCACGCCTTCCGTACGATTAGGTGGATGGTGCGGCGGGACAAACCCGCCCGGCTAGCCGGGCGGGAAGAAAGCTGGTACTGTCTTCACTGAAGGACAGCCCAGGCCGCCAGGAAAGCGGCCGCGGCACGGCAAACTAAATGTGCTTGTCGTCCTGCGCCAACTCCACCACTTCCTTGTCTCGGGTCGCGGCGCCCATGATCGTCCTGATGTCGTCCTTGGAGCGGCCCGTAACGATCAACACCTTCCTCAAGAACTCCAGGCTGGCTTCGTATTCCGGGCTGACCTGGTCCTCTATCCCCAGCTTGGTCAATATCTTGGCCTCTCGGGTCCGGTGCACCCGCGCCACGATCTTGATCTTGGGATTGACGTCCAAAGCCGCTCTCACGGTGGTCAACACTGCTATCGGGTCGGGGAACGTCACCACCAGTACCTTGACGTTGGACAGGTCTATTTGGGAGAGAACGTGCATGTTGCTGGCATCGCCATAGATACACGCCACTCCGTCGCAGCGTACCTTGAACACCACCTCCGGATCGATCTCCACGACGCTGTAGGGTATGCCGGCGTCTGACAAGGAATGGGCCACACTCTGGCCGATCCGTCCAAAGCCCGCAATCACTATGTCGCCGGTGGGTTCAGCCAATTGCATCTGCGTTGAGCCAGGGGGAGACTGGGCCAGCCCGGACAGGCCGCCGGGCGCCAGCCGGCCATACAAACGGGATACGATGCCCATCGAAAGCGGCGTGAGCAGCATGGAAATGATGGCGCTGCCGATGATCAGGGAGTAATGCTGCGGCAGGACGATCCCCATGTTTACGCCTTGTTGCGCCAGAATGAAGCCGAACTCGCCGATTTGGATAAGGCCGGCTCCGGCAAGCAGCGCTACTCCTCCGCTGTAGCCGAAGAAGCGCACAATGCCAAAGACCGTCAGGAATTTGATGGAGAATATCAGGCCGACGGCAACCACGACCAACCCCCAGTTCGCGGCCACAAACGACGGATCGAGCAACATGCCCAGAGATACGAAGAAGAGAGCGGCGAAGATATCGCGCAGCGGCGTTACTTCGGCCAGGGCCTGATGGGCGAACTTGGTTTCACGCAGCACCATCCCGATCAGGAAGGCGCCGAACACAGCCGACAGGCCCACTACTTGCGTGCCCAGGGCTGCCCCCAGGCATATCACAAGCACCGTTAACAGAAAGAGTTCCCTGGAACGGACACCCCCGATCCGGCCCATTAGCCAGGGAAGCACCCAGGCCCCGGCGACTACGGCGATGCCCACGAAGAGGACGATGCTCAAGAGAGCCGTTCCCAGGGCCAGGGGGAGATTCGTTCCTCCCTTGCCCAGTACGGGCTCGACCACGATCATCAGCACCACGCTGATGTCCTGCAGAATGAGGATGGCGATCATGATCCGCCCGTGGAGGGAGTCCAGTTCGCCGCGGTCCATCAGTATCTTCAGGCATACCATGGTGCTGCTCAAGGAGATGATCAGCCCCAGAACGATACCTTCGCTCCATGACCAGCCGAAAATGGCCACGCCAGCGGCCGCGGCCAGTAACGCCGTGATCAATATCTGTGCGATGCCACCCCACAACCCCACGCTGCCGGCCTGCTTCAGTTGGGCAAACGACACCTCCAGGCCGAGGGTCAGCATCAATAAGGCTACGCCAATGGTCGCCGCACCCTCGACAAAAGCAACGTCTTGCACTACACCAAGCGCATGGGGCCCGACGATCACGCCTACGAGGAGGTAGCCGAGAATGATTGGTTGCCTTAGGCGATGCGCTACCATCCCGCCGACCAGGGCAACTGCGAGCAGTATCGTGAAATTGACGACCAGCGCCGATTGCTGCATAGTTCTATTCTATCATAA
>JAUSJJ010000042.1 GCA_030647705.1 Dehalococcoidia bacterium | reverse complement strand
GCCACGGGGTCCCTTGCGGGACTCCGTTCGACTTGCATGCATTAGGCACACCGCCAGCGTTCATCCTGAGCCAGGATCAAACTCTCCAAAAATTAACTGGTTCCCTTCCACTATCCAATTGTTAAGGTGCTTCTAGCGAACTCTTTTATATTATCATACACACTTAACCCTGTCAACCTGTATTGGACTGAGCTGCCGCCAAGCTGGAACACTTCAGCCGCCTCATCCCAGGTCTCCGGCTCCTGTCAGGGAAAGGGAGAAGCAAGAAGAGGTTGGGGGACGCCCCCAAACAACCGCCGGGGAAGGAGCTTGGCTCAGTTCAAAGGCGGACAAGTCGTTCTATTCTTCATCAATCCACCGGAGGTCTATTCAGCCAAATTACGCGCGGGCTATAGGCGACGCGCCCCAAGAAGTGTATAATGAGGCCGCGGGCGGCGGGCGTTAGACCCAGGTCTCGCGGCCTCAGAGCACAAATCCTGCACAAGGAGAAAGAGCGATGACAGGAATCATCGGGTACGGCGCGTATGTGCCGTACCACAGGCTGGGCGCGTCCACGAACGGCTGGGGACAAAAAACGGAGAAGGCTGTCGCCAACTACGATGAGGACAGCCTCACCATGGCGGTGGCGGCGGGGCGTGACTGCTTGAGTAATGTGGACCGCAGTCAGGTCGATGCCCTCTTCTTCGCCTCGACGACTCACCCCTATGCTGAGAAACAGGTCTCACCGTTGATCGCGGCAGCGCTCGACTTGCGCCGCGACGTGCTCACCTTCGATCTGGCCAACAGCCTGAGGAGCGGTACGCTTGCCCTCCGGGCCGCGCTGGACATGGTGAAGAGTGGCTCGATCAAGCAGGCGCTGGTGGTGGCCGCCGATATTCGGTTGGGCAAACCACGCTCAGTCTTCGAGACCTCTTTTGGAGAGGGAGCGGCCGCTCTGCTGGTAGGCAGTTCGAAACCTCTGGCCACCATCGAGGACAGCTACTCAATCAGCGATGATGTTCTCGATCTGTGGCGCTCGCCCAAAGACGGCTTCGTGCGCTCCTGGGAAGACAGGTTCGCCATCGAACGCGGCTATGCCCGGGTGGTCAGAGAAGCTGTAGCCGGAATACTGCAGAAACACAAGCTCACCCCTAAGGACTTCCAATCGCTGGTGCTATATGCCCCCGATGCCCGTCGCCACGCTGAGATGGTGCGTACATTGGGCTTCGATCCCAAGACCCAGGTCCCGGATGCAATGTTCAATGTCATGGGCAATACCGGCACCGCGTTCGCTCCCATGCTGCTCATCTCCGCGCTGGAGAAGGCTAAGGCTGGCGACCGGATGCTGCTGGTCAACTACGGCAACGGCGCCGATGCCCTTATTGTCCGCGTCACTGACGCCATCGGCAGCTTCAAGCCGAAGCTGGGCGTTGCCGGACACATCCAGTCGAAAAAGATAGTGGAGCAGTACAACACCTATCTTCAATGGAGAGGCTTGCTCGAATATGAGCCGCCGATGACCCGCCCCGCGGACGAACGCCCTGCGGCCACGGCGCTGCTCCGCGAAGAGGCGAAGGTGTTCAGGCTCCACGGGTCGAAGTGTCTCCACTGCGGCAACGTCCAGTACCCCAAAGACAGGGTGTGCATCCGCTGTGGCGCCAAAGACAAGTTCGAAGACTACAAGCTGAGCGACCGGCAGGCGAGCATCACCAGCTATTCCATGGAGTACGTCCATCCCACGCTCGATCCTCCCATGGTGGTGACCATACTCAACTTCGAGGGGGGGGGCAGGTTGATCGCGGAGATGACCGATCGTGATATCAGCAAGGTCAAGGTCGGCATGCCGGTGGAGATGACCTTCAGGAAGCTGAATTCGGTCGAAAGCATTAACAACTACTACTGGAAGTGCGCGCCGCCAAGAGATCAGGCCGGCGAGAGGAGGAGCTAGATGAAATCGATAAAGGACACAGTATCTATCGTAGGGATGGGGTGCTGCAAATTCGGCGAACTGTGGGACAAGAGCAGGGAAGACCTGATCGTGGAGGCCGCCTATGAGGCCTTCGAGGATGCCGGCCTGGGGCCCAAAGACATCCAGGCGGCATGGTTCGGCACCCAGGTCTCCGCTTTCAGCGGTCAGGTCGTGGCCCACGCCCTGAAGCTGCCCTTCATTCCCATAACCCGTGTGGAAAACCAGTGCGCTACCGGACAGGACGCATTCAGGAACGCCTGCTACGCGGTGTCCGGGGGCTTCTACGATATCGCCATGGTGGTCGGCATGGAGAAACTGAAGGACGAGGGCTTCTCCGGCCTGGGCAATTTCCCGGCCAACCCCGGAGAATCGCCCACTAAGATCAACACGACGGTGCAGGCCCCGGCCAGGTTCGCTCAACTGGCTTCCAGGTACTTCAATCGCTACGGCCTCAGCCCGGAAGAGGGCAAGAAGACCCTGGCCAAGATAGCGGTGAAGAACCATCATAACGGTTCACTGAACCCCAAGGCGCACTTCCAGAGGGAGGTGACGCTGGAGCAGGTGATCAACGCTCCCATGATGTCCTACCCGCTTGGCCTTTTTGATTGCTGCGGCGTGAGCGATGGCGCTGCGGTGGCCATCATCACCCGCCCGGAGATCGCCAAGAAGCTCAATCCGGCCTACGTGAACGTGAAGGGTTTGGGCCTTAGCTGCGGCTACATGGAGTTCGTCGAGGATGACCAATACGACATGACCCACGTGGAAGAGACGGTGCACGCAGCGCGGCAGGCCTACACCGAGGCCGGCATCAAGGACCCCCGGAAAGAGATACACATGGCGGAGGTCCATGACTGCTTCACCATTACCGAGATGGTCATCTACGAAGACCTCGGCTTCAGCCCCAGGGGCAAGGCCAAGGAGGACATCGACTCCGGCTTCTTCACGCTGGAAGGCGGCCTTCCGGTCAATCCCGATGGCGGCCTGAAATCGTTCGGGCACCCGGTGGGCGCCAGCGGCCTGCGCATGATGTACGAGGTATACAAGCAGATCCAGGGCAAGGCCGGGCCGCGCCAGCTTAAACGCGCCGATATCGGCCTGTGCCATAGCCTGGGCGGGCATCCGCTGGCCTCGTTCACCGCGGGCATAACGATCATCGGCAGGGCGTAGCGCGGCGTTAGGCGACCTCTCTCCCTTCCTCTCTCCGCTTGCAGAGAGAGGATCTGCAATAGTGGTGTTGCATGACAGCTTCCCTCGCTGTAAGCGGTGAGGGACAGGAGGGAGAGGTACTGAGGTCTGGATTCCGGCTCACGGGCCGGAATGACGTAATGGGTGGCGGGGGAGCACCGCGCAGGCGCCAACTTGCGCCGCAGGCAGGGGGTCTAAGGGGGAGAGGTATCAAGCGCAATTGGGTCGTGCAAAGGTATGAACTTACAGGAGCCGAGGCACGGCTCGCTTCGGCCCCGACGCGTCGGGGCGCTCGCAACGACAAGACAAGGCGTCCCGATTGTATGATGGCAGGAGTGCAGAGGGCGCAGCCCTTTGCCAGGGTCTGGGGTGTCCCCAGATGCTAGTATTTTCCCCCTTCCTGGCAGGAAGGGGGACTAAGGGGGATGGTTGCATGACTGACGCGTTGAAAGGCAAAGTAGCAGTGGTCACCGGCGCCGGACGAGGCCTGGGCCGGGCCCATGCTCTGGCTCTCTCGGCAGAAGGCGCGAAGGTGGTGGTGAACGACCTCGGTGTGGCGCCTGATGGCTCTGGCGCGGCGGCATCCGTGGCCGATGATGTGGTCAAGGAAATCAAGGCCAAGGGGGGCCAGGCCGTGGCCAACTACGACAGCGTCACCACCGCAGCGGGCGGAGAGAAGATCATCAAGTCCGCCCTGGATGCCTTCGGCAAGCTGGATATCCTGGTCAACAACGCCGGCTTCATCAGGGACAGGATGGTCCACAACATGTCCGAGGAGGAATGGGATGCGGTGATCAAGGTGCACCTCTACGGCCATTTCTTCTGCACCAAGCCTGCGTGCATCGTGTTCCGCCAGCAGAAGACGGGAGGCCGCATCATCAATACCTCCTCCGCGGCTGGGCTGGGCAACATGGGCCAGGCGAACTACAGCGCGGCCAAAGAGGGCATCGTCGGCTTCACCCGGACCGTTGCCCGAGACATGGGACGGTACGGAGTGACCTGCAACGCACTCTACCCCGGCGCCGCCACGCGGATGACCATGACCCCCGAGCTTCAGGCGGCCTGGCAGAGGATGAGGGCTGCCGGACAACCGGTGCCCGGCGATACCGACCTGATTGCCCCCAAGATGAAACCCGAGTATGTCTCGCCGTGGGTAGTGTACCTGGCAAGCGACCTTTCGGCCAACCTGAATGGCTATGTCTTCGAAGTCAACATGGGGACTATCTCCATCTACAGCATCCCGGAGCCGATGAGGACCATTTTCAAGGACGTCGACAAGTCCGGCGCCTGGACATTCGAGGAGCTGAAGGCAATTGTGCCGACTACTATCGCCAGAGGCGCGGTCAACCCGGCTCCGCCAGCGCCACCGTCGAAGAGCTAGTATCCAGTTGCACAGGAAACCAGACGTCTCCCCTCTCCCTGTCGAGGGAGGGGGGATTTCTTGACTTGCACCCTTGGGCGCACTAAGATTCTACTTCCAGACCATAGAACCCCAATTCGGCAAAGGAGCATCGAGTGGCCAAAAACAAGTATCCGTTCAAGAAGATCGACCTGTCCCCTGAGCAGAAGCTGAATGCTTCTCAACGCCTCCTGTGGAGGGTCATCGCCCGCATGGTGAAGGTCGTGGGTGACAAATACGGGGAAGACGGTCTGCAGGCCCTTTCCGCCGGCATCAGGGACTGGGACTACTGGAACGTCTCGGTAAGGCAGGCCGGCGTGGCGGCCGGGCAAGGGACGCTTCGCGACCTCGCTGTGGACCTCTTCGGACCCGGCGACGACCTGTGCTTCACCATAACCGATGAGCCGCAGATAACCGAGGCTCCCGATGAGAACAGGCTGCTGTACAAGGCGCGGTCCTGCAACGTCGCCGACATAATCGCGCGGGAATGCCCGGACACTTGCCGCATAATCTCGCGTGCGGTTGAGGAAGGGGTAGCCAGGGTGGTCAACCCGGACATCAGTGTGAGCGGCGACAGGTTCCTGAGCGGCGGAGAAGACGCCTGCTATATCTACGTCGACTATGGCAACAGGGCCAAGAAGACACCTGCAAAGGCCGCAGCGAAAAAGGCTGCGCCAAAGGCAGCGCGCAGAGCTGTGCCTAAAGCATCGGCAAAGGCTGCGCCCAAAGCGGCCGCCAAGGCGCCTCAAAAGGCAGCGCCGAAAGCAGTATCGAAGAAGAAATAGTCAACGCTTCGTCGGATTGCCTTGTTCGACCAGACACCATCACTGAGCGAATTGACAGGCGGTTTCACGTTGCTGCGGCAGCGTGCCGGGTACGTCGTCAACGTATGAACGCGGCCTGCGTTCCCAATTGCATGGGCT
>JAUSJJ010000017.1 GCA_030647705.1 Dehalococcoidia bacterium | reverse complement strand
AATGAGGGGACATCCGCATCGAGCTGGACCGATGACGGGCGGCTGGCTTCGGACGATTGCGGGCGGCTGAGGAACCGCTTCAGAGCTTCCTGGCCGACCTCTTCCTGGGCGGGAATGCCCGTGGCGATCAGGGTTATCTTGCACTTGCCCTGAAGCTCAGGGTCGTTCACCATCCCAAAGAAGATAGTTGCATCCGGATCGACCGACTTGGAGATCAACTCACCGGCTGCGTTCACCTGCCCGATAGTGAGGTCCTTGCCTCCACTCACATTGAACAAGACGCCCTTGGCGCCGTTAATGGAGATATCAAGCAAGGGGTTGGCGATGGCCTGGCGGGCTGCGTCGATAGCCGCCTGGCTGCCAACCCCGTTGCCCACCGCCATGAGCGCTGTGCCAGGAATCGACATGATAGCCCTCACATCGGCGAGGTCGACGTTGATTTCTCCAGGCACGTTGATCAGAGACGACACGCCCAGGATGCCCTGCATGACGACCTCGTCCGCCATGGCGAAGGCCTGTTCCATGGGCACTTCTTCATCGACGAGCTTCAGCAGCCGGTCGTTGTGAATGACAATGAGGTTATCCACGTTCTTTCTCAACTGGCCGACGCCGGCTATGGCCTGCTCCAGCCTGCGTTTGCCCTCGAAATTGAACGGAGTGGTGACCACGCCCACGGTGAGAGCCTTGCTTTCCTTAGCCACCTGAGCCACAATCGGAGCTGCTCCCGTGCCCGTTCCGCCACCCATGCCGGCAGTGATGAAGATCAGGTCAGCGTCCTTGATGTACTTCTTCAGCACGCTCCTGCCCTGGTCTGCTGACGCGGCGCCGACCTCCGGCTTGCCACCCGCGCCCCAACCATGAGTCAACTCTTCACCGATCTGAATGGCCTTGACGCCCGAGACTGACTCCAACGACTTGATGTCGGTATTGACAACAAAGAACTCTACGCCAGGAACTTGCTTGGCAAGCATGCGCCGCACCGCGTTGCACCCGCCCCCTCCCACTCCAATCACCTTGATCAATGCTGGCGGCCTGATAAACCTGGCTCCTTTGTCCTGGCTAACCTCTTCCGGCATGTGGCAACCTCCTTCTTTTCATCGAGCCACCAATAATCGGTGTGTTGTTTGTGCTTTCAGGGTAACAATTCTAACCGCTACACAGAGGGCTGTCAAGCAAAAATGGGTTCAGTTTTTTCCATCCTGAAGACCAGTTTCCGGACCGGAAGGCTGAGAAGGGGAACATCTGGAAGGACCGTGCTCGCAAGCGCCATGCTGCGGCTAGCGAACGGGGTGCCGGCTCTTCAATCGGTGCCAGAGCCAGAATGCGATGAGCGCCACGATGATGAGTATGATGGGGATGTCGAACGGCCGCATGGCTTCGCGAAGCCCTTCCCAGTGCTCTCCGAGCAGGTATCCTCCGTAGGCCAGCCCTGCGGACCAGATGAACGACCCGATAAAGGTGTATATGATAAACCGCGGCAGGTTCATGCGGGCTATGCCCACAGGAAGGCTGATGAATGTGCGAACTACGGGCAGGAGCCTGGAGGTGAAAACAGCCCAATCGCCGTACTTGGCAAACCAGATCTCGGCCAGGTCAAGGTCATGCTGGCTGAGCAGAACATACTTGCCGAATTTCTCCACCAGCGGACGCCCGCCCTTCGCTCCCACCGCATACGCCGCTAGGGAGCCAATGGTGCATCCCACCCCTCCAAAGAACCCCGCGAGAAGCACGTAAAAGACAGACAGGCCCTGAGCCTTCACCAGCATCCAGCCGGCCAGGGGCATTATTACTTCGCTGGGCAACGGGATACAGGCGCTCTCGATGGCCATCATCGCTACGACTCCGGGCCAACCCAGGAGCTCGTAGACGTTTCGGATAAATTCCAGAAGCTGCTGCTCTATACCCTGCAATTAGTTATCCGGTGCAGCCCGACTGGCACGCCTGTGCTGCGGGGCACTTACCTTCCTTT
>JAUSJJ010000011.1 GCA_030647705.1 Dehalococcoidia bacterium | reverse complement strand
ACTCGATGTGGCCCAGACGCTCCCGGCGCACTTTGGAGCGTGCCACTTCCACGCCGCACCTGTCGCAGATGATACCCTTGTAGCGCATCCGCTTGTACTTGCCGCAATAGCATTCGAAGTCCTTGGTCGGCCCGAATATCTTCTCGCAGAACAGCCCGTCTTTCTCAGGCTTCAGCGTACGGTAGTTGATGGTCTCCGGCTTCAGTACCTCGCCGTAGGACCAGCTCTTGATCTGCTCCGGCGAAGCCAATGAGATACGCACTGAGCTGAAATCGTTTACTTCCAACATGCTAGATGTCACCTCGGGTCATGTATTTCCCTGTCCAACGCTCACGTCGTTTTGTCATTCCCGCCTTCGCGGGAATCCAGCCGCAACCCAATTTTCGTCGGGATGAACGGGCTTACCTCTCTCCCTCGTTCCCTCTCTCCGCTTGCAGAGAGAGGGATGAAAAGGAGATGGGGGACACCCCCAAACCCCCGTTCTTCCTTGGCATCGGGACTCCGTCTCGATGATTTCCCCTCTCCCTTGAGGGGAGAGGGCAAGGGTGAGGGTGATTGATGCCCCCTCACTCTGACTGAGGTTATCCGAGAACAAGCCAGCGACCATCCCCCTCTGTCCCCCTTCCTGACCAGGGGGAATCTGAATCTGGGGGACACCCCCAGACCCTCGGCCTGCGGCGCTGGACCTATCTCTTCGGACGACCCGAGAAATGCCTGCTAAATGTCGGCGTCGTTCTCCAAGCCTGCCAGGTTGATGCCCAGGTCAGGCAGCTCTGCGATGGCCTCCGGTACGAAGGCCACCCGCTCCTCCTCTTCGTTCAGCACCTCGACGGCCAGTCCCAGGCTTTGCAGCTCTTTGACCAGCACCTTGAACGATTCGGGGACTCCCGGCTCCAGGATGTCATCACCCTTGACGATGGACTCGTAGGCCTTGACCCGGCCCATCACGTCATCCGATTTCACGGTGAGCAGCTCCTGAAGGTTGTAGGCCGCTCCATAGGCTTCCAGGGCCCACACCTCCATTTCGCCGAACCTTTGTCCACCGAACTGGGCCTTGCCTCCCAGAGGCTGCTGGGTTATCAAGGAGTAAGGGCCCGTAGACCTGGCGTGGATCTTGTCCTCGACCAGATGTATCAGTTTCATCATGTAGATGTAGCCCACGGTGACCGGCTGGGAGAACGGCTCTCCCGTTCGGCCGTCGCAAAGTATAGTCTTGCCGAAAGTCGGAGCGGTGAACTTCTGCTCGCGGTAGAGCTGGTCTGCCTTCTTGACCATCTCTTCGTCGCTCAGGCCGGAGACATCGACTCCGATCTCCTTGAACCAGATTCGCAGGCAGGCCGCCCTGGCCACGCCGGGAGCCTTCTCGTCGAAGACCCGCCCGCCGTCGAAGCCCTGCTCCTTCAGCCAGGCCTTGGCCTTCCCGGCATCCACCGGGCGATGCCCGTTCTTGACGGTGTCCCGGCTGACTGCGCCGGCCTTCTCAGCGATCCAGGCCTTGGCCAGGCCATCCTCGATGTCCACGCTGTTGGCCCCGTCAAAGACAGGCGAGATAGCCTGGAAGCCCAGCGTCTGAGCTACCTGCCCCAGGTGCGTCTCCAGCACCTGTCCCAGGTTCATTCTGGAGGGCACGCCGATGGGGTTCAGGATGATCTCGATCGGCCGGCCATCAGGCAGATAGGGCATGTCCTGCTCCGGCAGGATGCGGGCGACCACGCCCTTGTTGCCATGGCGTCCCGCCATCTTGTCACCCTCGGAGACCTTGCGCGTCTGGGCCACGTATACCTGCACTGCCTGGTTCACCCCGGGGGCCAGCTCATCGTTGTTCTGCCGGGAGTATATCTTTACATCTATGACCTTGCCCGATTCGCCATGCGGCACCCTGAGCGAGGTGTCTTTGACCTCCCGCGCCTTCTCACCAAAGATGGCGCGGAGCAGCTTCTCTTCAGCCGAAAGTTCGGTCTCGCCCTTGGGGGTGATCTTGCCCACCAAAATATCGCCGGGGCCTACCACTGCGCCCACCTGCACTATGCCGCTCTCATCGAGGTCACGCAGGCTTTCCTCACCCACGTTGGGGATGTCCCGGGTGATCTCCTCCGGCCCCAGCTTGGTGTCTCTGGCCTCTATCTCATGCTTCTCGATATGGATGGAGGTGAATTTGTCCTCCTGGACCAGGCGCTCGCTGAGGACTATGGCGTCCTCGAAGTTGTAGCCTTCCCAGGCCATGAAGGCGCACAGCACGTTCTGGCCCAGCGCCAGCTCCCCGCGGTCGGTCGAGGAGCTATCGGTCAGCACCTGCCCCTTCTTCACCGCATCACCCGGATTCACCACGACCCTCTGGTTGATGCAGGTGCCCTGGTTGCTTCTGCGGAATTTAACCAACGGGTATGTGTGTTCCCTGCCCTCCCTGTCCTTGAGGACGATTTCCTTGCCGGTGATGCGGGATACCACGGCATCGGAATGGGCATAGAGCACCTGGCCGCTGTCATGCGCGGCGAACTCCTCCATGCCGGTGGCGACCAGCGGGGCATCGGGGCAGAGCAACGGCACCGCTTGACGCTGCATGTTGGAGCCCATCAATGCACGGTTGGCGTCATCGTGCTCCAGGAACGGGATCAGCGCGGTGGACACGCTCACGATCTGCTTGGGCGAAACGTCCATGAAATCCAATTTCTCGGGTGACTCCAACAGGAAGCGCTCGCCGTACCTCGCCTCCACTTTCTCGTCCGCGAACTGGTTGTCTGCGTCCAGGGCGGCGTTGGCCTGGGCGATGGTGTAGTGTTCCTCTTTGTCCGCGGAAAGATAGACCACTTCGCCGGACACAAAGGGCTTGACCTTTATCGATTTCGTCGAGAGCTTGGCCAGCGCTTTGGCGATCTCAGGTGTGACTTTGGTCCCCGCCTCAGCGATTACGGCCTTGGAGGCCTTGACGGCCTCGCTCAGCGTCCTGCCCAACAGCTCCCTGTCCTTGCTCTTCATCTCTTTGATCACCCTGCGGTAGGGGGTCTCGATGAACCCATAGTCGTTGATCCTGCCATAGGTGGCCAGAGAACCGATCAGACCGATGTTTGGCCCTTCTGGGGTCTCGATCGGGCAGATCCGTCCGTAATGAGAATGGTGCACGTCGCGCACCTCGAAACCTGCTCTCTCACGCGACAGTCCGCCGGGGCCCAGCGCGGAAAGGCGGCGTTTGTGGGTGAGCTCCGCCAGCGGGTTCGTCTGGTCCATGAATTGGGACAGTTGGGAGCCGCCAAAGAACTCCCTCACCGCAGCCACTACAGGCCGGATATTGACCAGGGAGCTGGGCGTAGCCGTGTCCGGGTCAATGATGCTCATGCGCTCCTTGACCACGCGCTCCATGCGCAGCATGCCGATGCGCAACTGGTTCTGGATGAGCTCGCCCACGGCGCGCAGGCGCCGGTTGCCCAAGTGGTCGATGTCATCCGGAGTATCGGACTGGTTGTTGATAATGACAATGCGCTGCACGATGGCCACCAGGTCTTCCCGGCTGAGCACACGGCGCGTCAGCGGCACATCGAGCCCCAGGCGCTTATTCAGCTTGTACCTGCCCACGGTGCCCAGGTCGTAACGGCGGAAGTTGAAGAACAGGGTATTGATCAGGCTCCTCGCGTTGTCGATGGTCGGCGGATCGCCGGGCCGCAACTTGCGATAGAGGTCCAGCAGGGCCTCGGATTCGTTCTTGACCCCCGGCTCCTTGGAGATGGTGGTGCTGATATACAGGTGCTCCTTATTCTTGTCGACATCGGCGAACAGGGCGAGCAGCTCCTCGTCGCTGCCGTAACCCACCGCGCGCAGCAAGGTGCTGATCGGGATACGGCGCTTGCGGTCGATCTTGACCGAGATGGTATCCTTGTTGCTGGTCTCAAACTCCAGCCAGGCGCCGCGGTTGGGGATGAGCTTGGCATAGCAAAGCTGACGCCCCGTAGTGGCATCCTCGGAGAAAGTGAAGTACACGCCGGGGGAGCGAACGAGCTGGCTGACCACCACACGCTCGGCGCCATTGATGAGGAAGGTGCCGTTGGAGGTCATGATGGGGAAATCGCCCATGTAGATCTCCTGCTCCTTGATCTCCCCGGTCTCCTTGGTGACCAGCTTCACCCTGACCCTGAGCGGCGCCGCGAAGGTCATGTCGCGTTCGCGGCACTCCTGCTCGGAGTACTTGGCGCCCGCCTTCAGGTATTCCCAGAAAGCCTCGGTATCCGCGAATTCGGGCATCTGGGCGCTGTCCCCGAATCCATAGCCTTCGAAATGCAGCTCGAGCCGGTTGCCCGTGAAGTCTTTGATGGGCGATATCTCCACGAACAGCTCCTTGATGCCCTCCTGCACGAACTTGCGGAAGGAATCGATCTGGAGCTCGATGAGGTTAGGCACCTCCAGCACATTAGACAACTTGGCGTATGTTCTTCTGGGCTGGGGCGAGGCGGTCAAGAGGCTCTGGGTCTCGGAAATCATGGTTTGGCACTCCTTAAACAATGGGCATAGAACGTTTGCAGGCCTACGGTCGTTGCTGGAAAACAGGCGCTATTCTTGTTTCGACTTGGGGAAGGGTGTGTGACGCGGAATTTGGGGGTTCATAAGCAATTTTTTAGCTTATCACATATGTCAATGCTTGTCAAGTAGTTTTCAGGGCTTCTTTGACCCGCGCATCCTCGGCGAGGCGCTTGGCAGCGGGCAGTGATGCGTGGAAACGGGCTGACTTTGGGGCGAAAAGGAAAACAAGCGCCGGGCCCCCCACCCTGGGAGGGGATGCCCATCCCTTCCCAGGGGTATCTTTCAGGTGGGCGCCAATCTACAAACCGTGCCAGGAGACAAAGGTTTCCAGCGGCTCGCGGTCACTGCGGAACTTGTTGACGGCTGCGTCAAAGTCCGGATAGCCGATGGCTATGCCGATGACGATCAGCTTGTTCTCCGGTATGTGCAGCCGCTGGCGGAGCACATCCGGGTACTGCACCGCCCGGCCCATGACGCAGGTGCCCAGACCGCGGCTGTGCGCCAGCAACATTATGGCATCCATGATCATGCCCGCGTCCATGATCACCCAGGGCGCCAGTGCCTTTTCCACCGAAAGGAGGATCAAGTTGGGCGCCTCCAGGAAGCGGTCCATCTTCATAAACCAGAACAGGCGCTTCTCCGGCTCGTTCCGGCTGATGCCCAGGGCATCGTACATCTTGCCCAGCACCTTGCGACGACGTTCGTGATAGATTCCCTGGGAGGTGTAGATGGGGACCTCGGTGTTGGCCTCTGCTCCAGAGCGGGTTTTCTCCGACATGGCCTCTCTGAGCTCGGCAAGCGCCTTGCCACCCACGATATCGAATGACCACGGCTGCATGTTGGCCGAAGAGCCGGTATGGATGGCAGCCTCCATGATCTTCGTGAGAATCTCTTTGGGCACGGGGTCGGCCTTGTAGGCGCGGACGCTCATTCTGCCTCGGATAGCTTCTTCCAGTTCCATGAATCCCTCCTTGCCGGTATTTGTTTGGACGAGCAGAGCTGTGCGGACAACCATCCGCACAAGTTGATAAAGGAAGAACGCTCGATATGATAGCGCGCCACACCCGCTGAGTCAAAGGTTGGCGGGCCAGAGCCGGCCGCGGATCCGTCGCAGTGGCAGGAACGGGGGCGGTGGGCGGGATGGGGGCTGTGAAAGGCGTAGTCGCTGGCATATCGGATGCGGTCGCCGTCGGGGAGCCGTTTGCGGGCGGAGGCTCCGTGGATGAGCCAACTGCGGTGCAGCCCAGGGCTGCCACCATCGTCAGCAAGGCAAACCCTGCCTGCAGCAGTCCGACCGGGGAAGAAAGCAGCCTTCTCCTTTGCCGGAATCTCTTGTTGCCCGGATATGCGGCTGGATAGGTTGGCATCTCATCTCTGCTCAAGGCCCAATATATTCTCCATTTCAGAGCCCCTTGACGGATGTCACGACCCACACGTGAGCCGTAACCTCCTTGCCCGACCCTCTCGCCGTCCAGTACTCAGTTGCGTTGA
>JAUSJJ010000009.1 GCA_030647705.1 Dehalococcoidia bacterium | reverse complement strand
AGCCCCTTCTCTGCAGCTCGAGGGCGCGCTCCAGCGAGCCAACCTTGATCTCTCCTCCGATGCACTTGGCGCCCTGGCCCCATTTCAGCTCGATGGTATCCAGGCCGTGTTTCTTGCTGACATACTCGGCCACTCCCAGCCTGGTGTCCTCTACGTTCATCTGCACCAGTATCTCGCCGAAGCCTTGGTGGTAGCGCCGGTATACCTCTATGCGACGGTCCATATCCGGGGACAGGCTAACCTTGCCCTTTGAGTCCCGTTCGAGCTTAGGGTCGATGCCGCAGACGTTCTCGCCGCAGACAAGGGTCACTCCGCTGATAGCCGCGCCAACGGCGAAATGCTCCCAGTTCTTGCGTGCGATCTCGGTCGAACCCAGGGCGCCGGTGAAGATAGGGACCTTCATCTTGACCTTGAGGTCCCAGCCGTATGCCGTTTCCGTGCTCACCCCAGGGAAGGTAGCAGTATCCGAATTCCCGACTACGCCTTCGGGCATGCCCTTGGCCCCAAGCGCGTAGCCCTGGATGTTCAAATGGGAGTAGTCAACAGGATAGTCCTTGTCCCCGCCTGCGGTGACTTCGCCAAACGGGCCGGGATAGATCAGTTCGCGACCTCTGAAAGTCGCCTTGAACACCTCGCAGTTGCCGGTGCAGCCGTCGAGACAGCGCGTGCATATGCCGCTGCCCGGGGACACGCTCCTGGACCGGTTTGCCGTTCTGGTTGCCTCGTTAGCATTGGGTCGTTGCAGATTCAAGTCCTGACTCCTTTCTCAGTCGATTCCGTAGCGACGATGCTCTGGCCGTCTTGTGCCTCTTTGCTGACAGGCGCCTTGAGCGACGAAATAGACGCGGGGCATGAACCGGATTTCGCGGAATGCGGGCGGCCATAGGAAACCGTTTGCCGAGGCCCAATGTTATTGGATGCCGTCGGATTTGTCAATCGGATATTTGACATTTCAGCCACGGAACCATATTATTGCTTCGCTGACTTACATCGACAACAGGCGGGTTTCATGCCCGTGCGCCGGGCGTGGCGCGAGTCTCGCCCGGGACTACCCAACAGGCAAGCTCCCAGCCTGGCTTGTCGGCTTGATAAAGAAGCGTTGCCTGATAAGGAGGCCCGATGTCACGAGGAGAGAACTTCGTCCGCAGGCAGAGTGGCGGCCACGAACCAGTGCCAGCCACCTACCGCGGCTTCATGGTGGGTGTCCAGCCCTTCTTGAACAGGCCGCCCCTCGAACGCAACAGCGAGGTGGCAATTACCAGGGCGTTCAGCTACAGCCAGGCCGAGGACGCGGTCAGAGAAGCCATCCATCTTCTTGGAGGCGCCAGCAGGTTCTGCGGCAAAGGCGATCAGGTCATGCTCAAGCCAAACCTGGTGCTCGACACGCCACCCGAGCTGGCCGAGACCACACACCCCGCCGTAGTCTACGCAGTTGTTAAGGTGCTCAAGGAAACCGGCGCCACGGTAAGAGTAGGCGAGAGGGCAGGGCTCGACCTGCCCACAGACAGGGCATTCGAAAACACCGGAATCAAGAAGGCCGCACTGGACGCAGGCGCCGACGAAGTGGTGGACTGGTCCAAAGACGAATACGTCGATGTCGATGTGCCGGATGGGCGATCTTTCGCCAAAGTAGCCATCCCCAAGTCCCTGTACGATTCGAACGTCTACGTGGACGTGCCCAAGTTCAAGAACAACTGGATACTGGGCAGCGGCGCCCTGACCCTCACCATTAAGAGCATGCTGGGCATCCTCAAGCAGAAGGACAGAGGAGTCGTTCATCGCATGGGCGTGGACATGGCCGCCGGCTGCTGCGATATCGCCAAAGCCATCCACCACAAGTTCCGCCTCGCTGTGATCGACGGCATCCAGGGCTCGGAAGGCTCCACGCACTACGGCCTGGTGAACAACCCCGGCGTAATACTGGCCTCGCCCGACATGGTGGCCATCGAGGCGGTGGCGCACACCATCGCGGGGTATCATCCCTTTGAGAGCCCTGCGGTGCAAATCGCCATGAAAGACGGCCTGGGTACCGGAGAGCTTTCGGAGATCGACATATTGGGTGCGCGCCTCCAGGACGTTTACTACCCCTTCGTTCGCAGCATGAACCGCTTCGTGCAGAAGTACATGAACGTCAAAGAGTACTTCGGCGGGACCTGCAACGGCTGTCTCATGGGCCAACTGGGCGTGCCGCCTTTGGTCGAACCTGACAAGAAATACGCCGTCATCTGCGGCACCCGCGCTCTCATCGCCAACCCGCTGGAAGGCGTCGACGAGGCCTGGCTGGTTGGCGAGTGCGCTTGCCGCGCCGACCATCAGTTCCCCGGCTTCATGGACAAGGTGAAAGCCGCCAAGAAGATAATCAAGCTGGGCAAGTGCCCGGGCCACGAAAGCCTGTATCACGGCGCCTACGGCGGCATCTACGACACCCCGATGCTGGCCTCCGTGGACATGGCGGTTTCCACCTACCTGCCCGAGGTGACCAGGCAGAACGTGGTGGCTCGCACCGACGCCAGGCGAGAGGGCAGGGAGACCAAGTTACGGAAAAGCGCCAAACACTGACACAAATAACCATGCCAGGGGCCTGCTCCCGTCATTCCGGCCTCCGAGCCGGAATGACGAACATTAAGCGGCCCTTTTCCGGGACACCACACTAGCACAAGTCGTCTGCCTCCAACGACAATTGGAAGGAGTGCTACCACATGGTTGGCATTATCTCCTATGGCGCCTGCATACCCCGGTTCCGCATGTCGCGGGACACTATCGCCAGGGCGTGGGGCGGCGAATCGCAGGGTGGGGAAAGGGCGGTGGCCAACTACGATGAGGACTCAGCCTCCATGGCAGCATCCGCCGTGCTGGACTGCCTGGATGACACGCCTGCAGACACCGTCGATGGCCTCTACTTCGCCTCCACCACCTCCCCCTATCGCGAGAAGCTGAGCTCCGCCCTGATTGCGGTGGTCGCCGATATGCGCCGGGACGTCCTCACCGCTGACTTTTCGAACTCGCTCAGATGCGGCACGGGCGCTCTCAAAGCAGCGATGGACGCGCTGGCTGGAGGATCGGCGAAAAGGCTGATTGTCGCTGCCGCCGATTGCCGCCTGGGCGCTCCGGGGTCGAACCTGGAGCAGAGTTTCGGCGATGGAGCGGCGGCCCTGCTCCTGGGCAACTCGGACGTCGCATGCAGCATCGAAGGAAGCTATTCGCTGTCGCATGAGTTCACCGATTTCTGGAGACGTGCCGAGGACAAGTTCGTGCGGGCGGGCGACCCTCGCTTCGTGCGAACCTATGGTTATGAGAACACCATCACCGACTGC
>JAUSJJ010000008.1 GCA_030647705.1 Dehalococcoidia bacterium | reverse complement strand
ATCCAGTGCGTTGCACACGGTTGGCCGCTGCACCTTGGCGTTATAGACGATGCCAACCGCCTTGGCCTGGTCCGCACTGGCATCCACATAGGTATGACATACGCCAATGCCGCCGGTCACCACCGGCATGCAGGCGTTCTCCACAACGAACCTGATCAGGTCGGCGCCTCCCCTCGGTATTATCAGGTCGATATGGTCACGCATGCTCAGCATCTGGTTGACCAGGTTGCGGTCCGGGGAATCGACGAATTGTACCGCGGTACCCGGCACACCGGCCTGAGCGATAGCCTCCTGGATCACCTTCACCAGAGCGGCGTTGGAGTGAAGCGTCTCCTTGCCCCCGCGCAGGATGACGGCATTGCCGGACTTCAGGCAAAGGCTGGATATGTCCACCGTGACATTGGGCCGGCTCTCATAAATAGCGCCGATGACCCCCAACGGCACCCTGCGGCGGCTGATCTGGAGACCGTTCGGCAGAATGCGGGCGTCGAAGGACTCCCCCACCGGGTCGGGCAACGCAGCCACAGTCAACACGTCACGGCCCATATCCGCCAGACGGTCGGCATTCAGTACCAGGCGATCGAGCATTGCCGCGCCCATACCGCCGGCCCTGGCCTCGTCACAGTCCAGGCGATTGGCGCCGAGGATGTCCTGTGCCCTTGCGGTCAGACCGTTGGCAAGATTATGTAAAGCCTTGTTCTTCACATCGGTGGAAAGGCGCGCCAACGCCCGGGCAGCGGCCTTGGCGGCCTTGCCCTGTATCTCAAGCTCCATCGCGGGCGATTGCATGCGCCTACCTCCGCTCAGGCCATCACCAGGTTGTTCCGATGTATGACCTCGTCACCATATTCGTAGCCCAATATCTCTTCGATCTCGTTCGACCGGTGGCCCTTGATTCGAGAGATATCTTCCGAGTCGTAGTTGGCTATGCCGCAGGCGAGCCATTTGCCTGCCCCATCCACCACCTCGACGGTGGCGCCGCGGGGGAACTTGCCCCGCACCTCTCTGATGCCGGCCGGCAGCAGACTCTTATTGTGGGCGGTCAGCGCCTCTGCCGCGCCTTCATCCACGGCCAGAGTCCCCTGGTTGGCCAGGCCGCTTATCAACCAGCGCCGCCGGCTCTCCATCTTGGTGGCGGTAGGCACAAAATAGGTCCCCAGGATTTCGCCTTCAGCCACCCGCCTCAGCACATCGGGTTCGCTGCCTCGCGCAATCACAACCGGCACGCCGAATGCCGTGGCCAACTTGGCCGCTTCCACCTTAGTTATCATGCCACCCGTCCCCCGTCCGCTGACCGAAGCGCCGGCGAGTCGCTGGATGGAGGCATCGACACGCTCCACGCGTGATATGAGTTCGGCCTTCGGGTCCTGGTTCGGGTCTGCAGTGTAGAGCCCATCGATATCCGAAAGGATCACCAGCAGGTCGGCGTCCACCAGATTGGCCACCAGCGCCGAGAGGCTATCGTTATCGCCGAAGGTGGCCCCCTCTATCTCCTCCACTGCCACCACATCGTTCTCGTTTATCACCGGGATTACGCGGAGCTCCAACAACGCCATAAGAGTGTTCCGGGCATTGAGATAGCCCAAGCGGTTGCTCAGGTCAGACCTGGTCAACAACGTCTGCGCAACGGTAATATCGTGCCAGTTGAAGAGCTGGTCCCATGCATTCATCAGCCTGCTTTGACCCACGGAGGCAAACACCTGGCGCAGCGGCATTCCCCGGCCATGGTCTTTGCCCAATGCCAGGCGATGCCGTCCGGCCGCGATTGCTCCGGAAGAGACCATGACCGCTTCCCGCCCTGTGGAGTGCAGGTGGGCCAACTGCCCCACCAGATTCGCCATCACTTCGAGGTTCAGCCGGTCTCCCCCGCCGGTGAGCAGGTTTGTACCCATCTTGACCACCAGACGGTGGTACCGGGCCTCGATGTGGCCCGTAGAAACGGGCCTGTCCTTCGTTCTAGACATACGTACCGCCTATTCACGCTATTATAGCAACAAAGGGAGAGCCCCTCAAGCTGGGAGCAGCGGCTGTGCGGCATCATCGCCCGCGCTCAAGGCGGAACCTGCCGGTTCCGGTTTGAACGGCGCCTCTTGACACGCCCCGAAGTCTCCCCTATTATTCTCTTTGTTCACATCGAGGGGGATTCTTAGCCTTCGCCTGCTGGCAACCGGACGGACGACCGTAGAAACATTTAGTTGCTGGAGGTATCATGCCAGGTAGAAAGACGTCAATACTGGTGGTGGATGACGACCATGGCATGAGGCGCCTGCTGCGCCGCAGTCTGGAGCTTGCCGGATACGATGTGGTGGAGGCGGCGGATGGCCCCACCGCTTTGGACTCGGCCAGGGCCAAGGCGCCCGATCTGGTCTTGCTGGACGTCATGATGCCGGGCATGGACGGCTTTGAGGTGTGCCAGCAGATGAGGCAGAACTCCTCATTGCCCATCGTCATGGTCACCGCCAGAGGACAGGACATGGAGAAGGTGACTGGCCTTGACTTGGGCGCCGACGATTACATCACCAAGCCCTTCGGCATAGACGAGCTGCTTGCCCGCGTGAAAGCCGTGCTGCGCCGCTCCACCCTGCGCGACGAGATGCCCCAACCCCCATTCGAGTATGACGGCCTGCACCTGGATTTCAACCAGCATCAGGTCATAGTTGAAGGCAAAGAGACCAACCTGACCTCCACTGAATATAAGCTCCTGGTTATCCTTGTTTTTGGCAGGGGCAACGTGCTGACCCAGGATATGCTCCTCAGCAAAGTGTGGGGAGAGAGCTACACAGTGGATGCCCACGTACTGCATGTTAATATCGCTCGCCTCAGACAGAAGCTGGGGGACGACCCGGCCAATCCGCGCTACATCCTCACCAAAGTCGGAGTGGGCTATTGTTTCAAAAAGCCGTAGCTTCGCGCCTCTGTCCCAACTGACTCTGGCCGCCCCTGCGTATCTCCTGCGTCGTGGCCGAACCCCCTCCCCACCAGCTCCTGCAGGACGCGGACATTGAGAATCGACCACCCCAATGCGCCAAACGCGCAGACTGTAGATTCCAGGCCTCCCTCAAAACCGTTGACACCGGATGCCCTTTCATCTAAAATAGTAAGACTAGGCAAATCGGCAATCGGTGGCCGATGGCCGGTTGACATGAGGTTCGCAATGAAACAGATTCTGGCCCGTCCTGAGTTCTGCGTAGACTGCCGCCTGTGCCAGGTGCACTGTCAGGTGGAGCATTCCAGGTCCAAGGACATGGTCAAGGCCTTCAAAAGGGAGGCGACACGCCCCGTAGCCAGGCTGCGCGTGGAACGGGAAGGGGCAGAGTCCTTTGCCGTCTCTTGCCGCCATTGCGCAGAACCCGTCTGCGTCTACTCCTGCCTAACCGGCGCAATGCGCAAAGACCCCATTACTGGTGTGGTGTCTGTCGACTCTCAGAAGTGTGCCGGGTGCTGGACGTGCCTGATGGTCTGCCCTTATTCGGCAGTCGCCCAGGACAAGAACCAGCACAGAGTCGTCAAGTGTGACCTGTGCCCGCAGCTCAAGACGCCGGCATGCGTGGCCAACTGCCCCAACAAGGCATTGATTCTGCTTGAGGACAAGCAATCATGAAGAAGACCTGCAAATACCTTATCATCGGCAACTCTGCCGGCGGCATCGCCGCAGCGGAAGCCATCCGGCAGACCGATAAGCATGGCACGGCAGTCATCGTTTCAGACGAGCCTTATCATGCCTATTCCAGGCCGCTCATCTCCAAGTACCTCGCCGGACGCTGCACGGTCGAAGATATGCTCTTCCGTCCCGCTGACTTCTACGCCAAGAACGGGATCGAGGCTGTCCTGGGCGCGCCGGCAGGCCATCTGGACGCCGCCGGCCGCACTGTTCAGATCGGCGGGGACGCCTTCGCCTATGAGAAGCTCCTTCTAGCCGTGGGCGGCAAACCGATAGTGCCGCCGATCAAGGACATGGGCGAGGACGGCGTCTTCACCTTCACCAGGCTCGACGATGCCATGCGCATCAAAGAGGCAGTCGCCTCGGGCGCGCGTCGTGTTGTCGTTGTGGGAGGCGGGCTAATCGGCATGAGCGTCACTGAGGCCCTGGCCGGACTCGGCCTGGAAGTTACGGTCGTGGAACTGAAAGACCGGGTGCTCAGCCTGGCCCTGGACAAGACCTGTTCCCAGATTGTGGAGAGGACACTCCGGGAGAACGGCGTCACTGTGCTCACCGGACACAGCGTGAGCCAGATCGTCAGGAGCGATGAAAAAGGCCGCGTAAAGGGCGTCATCTTGAATAGCGGCCAGAACGTGCCGTGTGACCTGGTGATACTGGCCATCGGCGTTGTTCCCAGGGTTGACCTGGCCTCCGGAACAGGCGTAGCCGTCAATCGCGGCATCGTCGTCGACCGGCACATGAAGGCCAGCTTGGACGACGTATACGCCTGCGGCGACGTGGCCGAGGCGGCTGATGTGCTCCTCGGAGGCAACAGAGTGCTGCCGATATGGCCCAGCGCCTACATAGGCGGCAGGGTCGCCGGCCTGAATATGGCTGGCATCAGCACAGAGTACCCGGGATGGGTCAGCCACAACGCATTCAACTACTTCGGACTCGCCATCGTCTCGGCGGGCGCCGTCGAGACGGACGGTGAGCCCGGCCACGAAGTCCTCACCTGGAGCGACAAAGAGTCCTCACGCAAGGTCGTGGTCAAGGAAAACCGCATCGTGGGAATGGTGCTCAGCGGCGATATCCAGAGGGCCGGCATATTGTTCAACCTGATGAGGGAAAAGATCGACGTGGGGAGCTTCAAAGCCACTTTGCTCTCGCCCGGTTTCGGCCTGGTCTCCCTGCCCGCAGAGATGAGACAGCAGATGATATCCAGGCCGGGCATCACCGATACGTGCCTGGCAGCGTTCAAGCAGCCGGAACTGGCGCTTTCCCGATAGGAGGACGATGATAAAACCAGTTGCCACTCACAACAACCCATACGGAGACGACAAGGTCATTGCCGCCTGTTCCATCTTTGGCGTCATCGACACCTCCGGGAAGACGTTCCCCGGCACAGACGTGGTGACGGCGATTGCCAACATGCATGACCGCAGCAACGGGCTCGGGGGCGGGTTCGCCGTCTACGGCCTGTACCCAGAGATGGCGGACCACTACGCATTCCATATCATGTATATGACCGCCGATGCCAAGAGACAGGTAGAGGCGCTGCTCAAAGAAAGCTTCAAGATCGTCAAGAGCGAGGAAGTGCCCACCCGCAAGACCGAACGCATTAGCAACCCGCCCCTGGTCTGGCGCTATTTCCTGGATGTGGCCGGAAACGGCGACCATCCGGAAGCGGACTTCGTCATGGAGAAGGTGATGGCGATAAACTGCGGTGTGCAGGACGCGTTCGTGTTCTCCAGCGGCAAGAACATGGGCGTATTCAAAGGGGTCGGCTACCCGGAGGACATCGCCCACTATTTCCGGCTGGACGACTACCTCGGCTATCTGTGGACAGCTCACGGCAGGTTCCCCACCAACACGCCAGGCTGGTGGGGAGGGGCACATCCGTTCAACATCCTGGACTGGACTGTAGTCCATAACGGCGAGATATCTTCGTACGGCATCAACCGGCGCCACCTGGAAATGTTCGGGTACCAGTGCACGCTGCAGACCGACACCGAGGTGGTGGCCTATGCCGTTGACCTGCTGATGCGCCGGCACAATCTTCCGCTGGAGATTGCCGTCAAGGTGCTGGCCCCTCCTTTGTGGAGCCAGATCGAACGGGAGAAGGATGGCACGAGGGCGCTGCAAATAGCGCTGCGCCAGGTCTACGGCAGCCTGCTGCTGAACGGGCCGTTCGCCGTGATCATAGCCCGCACCGGCCAGATGATCGGCCTTACCGACAGGATAAGGCTGCGCCCCCTTGTCGCCGGGTCCAAGGGCAGTTGCCTGTACCTGTCCTCTGAGGAGTCGGCCATCCGCCTGGTCTGCCCGGACCTGGAGAACTCCTGGATCCCTGTCGGCGGCGAGCCCATCGTGGGCACCGTGGGCAAGCCAATAGCAACAACAAAATCAGAAGCGGCCGTAATGGCCCGGGACCACTAATATGAAGACATATCTGCCAACACAATTCGTGGTCGAGCGTAGAGCCGACCGTTGCATCCAGTGCCAGGTGTGCGTGAGGCAGTGCAGCTTCGACGCGAACTACTACGACGCCGAAGACGACGAGGTCAGGAGCCGGGACGAGAAGTGCGTGGGCTGCCATCGCTGTGTCACCTTCTGTCCCACCGGGGCGCTGACGGTGCGCAAGAACCCCCTGGAGTACCGGCCCAACTGCAACTGGACCGCTGAGACCATCGAGGATATCTACAAACAGGCCGAGTCCGGCGGCATGCTGCTCACCGGCATGGGCAACGACAAGTCGTACCCGATCTACTGGGACCACCTGCTCCTGAATGCCAGCCAGGTCACTAACCCGTCCATCGACCCGCTGCGCGAGCCAATGGAGTTGCGCACCTACCTGGGACGCAAGCCGGACCGTGTGGAGATCGACCCTGAGACGCTCAGCCTCAAGACAAAGTTGACGCCTCAGGTGGCCATAGAAGTACCTGTGCTGTTCTCCGCCATGTCCTACGGCGCAGTGAGCCTGAACGTCCACGAGTCTCTGGCGCGGGCCGCCACCGAAGCAGGAACGCTGTTCAACACAGGCGAGGGCGGCCTGCACAAAAAGCTGTACAAGTACGGCAACAACACCATAGTCCAGGTGGCCTCGGGGCGCTTCGGCGTCCACGCGGAGTACCTGAACGCCGGTCGCATCGTGGAGATCAAGATAGGTCAGGGCGCCAAACCCGGTATCGGTGGACATCTGCCGGGTGAGAAGGTCAGCCCCGAGGTGGCGGCCACGCGCATGATTCCGGCGGGCACCGACGCGCTTTCGCCCGCGCCGCACCATGACATCTACTCGATTGAAGACCTGTCTCAGCTAATCTATGCCCTGAAAGAGGCGACCAACTACACCAAGCCGATCAGCGTCAAGATCGCCGCCGTTCATAACGCAGCGGCCATCGCCAGCGGGATTGTGCGGGCCGGCGCCGATATCGTCGCCATCGACGGGCTCAGAGGGTCAACCGGCGCAGCTCCCAAGGTGATCCGGGACAACGTGGGCATACCCATAGAACTGGCCCTCGCCTCCGTAGACCAGCGTCTCAGGCAGGAGGGCATCAGGAACCAGGCCTCCATCATCGCTGCGGGTGGCATCAGAAGCAGCGCAGACGTGATCAAAGCCATTGCCCTGGGCGCCGACGCTGTCTACATCGGCACCGCAGCCTTGATCGCCCTCGGGTGCCACGTGTGTCAGCAGTGTCACACCGGCAAGTGCGCCTGGGGCATTTGCACCAACGATGCGGTACTGTCCAAGAGGATCAATCCGGAGATCGGCGCGGAGCGCCTGGTCAACCTGCTCAGGGGCTGGAGCCTGGAGATCAAAGACATGCTCGGAGGCATGGGCGTCAACGCCCTGGAAAGCCTTCGGGGCAACCGGCTGGCCCTTAGAGGCGTGGGACTGACCGACACTGAGCTGGACATTCTGGGCGTGAGAATGGCCGGAAGCTAAGGCGGCGTCTCAGAGGCACAGAAGGAAGAGTGTGTCCCTCTCTCCCTTCTGATGGGGGCCTGCCTGAAGAAGATCGAGAATCTGTCATCCTGAGCGTAGCGAAGGATCTCGTAGCCCCGCTCCGGAAACGAGATTCTTCGTCGCTTCGCTCCTCAGAATGACACTTGGGGAGGCACGCCTACCAGGGAGAGGGTATTCGAATACGCCTTGGCGTCTCGTGTGCCTGAAGATACCGCAGGCTGAAGCCCGCGGCATCGGGTTCTAACGCGCTGGACGCCACCCGAATAGTAATGAGGGGCGTTCGCTCTTTTCAAACCATCGCGCCGAGAGCGACGGCGCTCCTAAGTAAACGGGGGTTTAGGGGGTGTCCCCCTTCTTTTCTTCTCCCTCTCTTGGCAGGAGAGGGAGACCGAGAGGGTGAGGTTGGTGGGGGAAAGGGATGCGTCGCTGGTTTGTGGATTCCGGACCAGGTCCGGAATGGCGAGAATAAGTAAGAGGAAAACAGCAGTGACTGATTCTGCATCCAGGGCGGCCTCATCGATGGTCATAGACTGTGCCGGCGTTTACTATCGGGATCTCAATGCCAGGCTCCGCGAAGCCGTGGATAGCGGGGTGGAGAAGATCGAGCTGCGCAACGTGCAGGGTCAGCGCTACATCGGCACGGACCTCGACCGCCCTGTGCAAATAGATATCTTCGGCACTCCCGGCAACGACCTTGCCGCCTTCATGGACGGGCCTCGCATCATCGTCCACGGCAATGCACAAGATGGCTGCGGCAACACCATGAACAACGGAGAGATAATCGTTCACGGGCACGCCGGAGACCTGCTCATGCTTTCGGCCCGCGGCGGCAGGGTATTCGTGCGCGATGGCGTTGGCTACC
>JAUSJJ010000003.1 GCA_030647705.1 Dehalococcoidia bacterium | reverse complement strand
ACAAGGGACTGATCGATAGCAGCAGCTTCTACCCCGCTGAGGTCAAGACGCCCGCAGACAGACTGCGCTACTACTCCGACCAGTTCCCGCTGGCCGAGATCGATTCCAGCTACCACTACTTCCCGACCAGGAACAACGTCGCCCTGTGGCTGGACAACACCCCGCCGGGCTTCGTCTTCGATATTAAGGTATTCAGCCTGTTCACACAGCACCCGACGCAGCCGGGCACCATTCCGAGGTCGCTCCGGGAGAAATTCGGCGATGCCATTCCAAAGCAGGGCAACCTGTACCATCACCACTTGCCGCCGGAGGCGCTCGACGAGCTGTGGCGCATCTTCCGGGAGGCGGTTGGGCCGATTCAAGCGGCGGGTATGCTCGGAGCCATCGTATTCCAGTTCCCACCGTGGTTTCACCACAGCCAGGGAAACCTCGACTACATGGCTCAATGCAGAGAGAGGCTTCCGCAGCACAGAATGGCAGTGGAGTTCCGCCAGCCAGGATGGCTCGACGAGCAGAATGCGGAAGGAACGCTCGCGTTTCTGCGCCGGCAGGGGATAACCATGGTCTGCGTCGACGAGCCACAGGGACTCCCTTCAAGCGTGTCGCCGATAGCCAAGCTGACCGCTCCTCTGGGTATAGTCCGGTTCCACGGCAGGAACCTAGAGAACTGGGAGAAAAAGGGCATCGCGGGATCGGAGAGGTTCAACTACTTGTACTCTGACGCCGAGCTGAAGGAGTGGCTGCCCGGTATCCGACGCATGGCTGAGCAGGCGGAGGAACTGCACCTCGTGTTCAAGAACAAGGCGCAGGACTTTCCTGTGCGCAACGCCGAGGCGATGAGCAAACTATTGAAGGGGCATTCCGCCTTGTGACTGCGCTACTTCTTAGCCGCTGACGCTCTGCGCGCCTCCTCGATGCTCGACCTCAACGCTGACATCAAGTCCTCGACAACAGCCTCAGCCGGAGCCGGCGCAGCCTCGATTTCCTGGCCCTGTACCTTCGCTTCAACTATCTTCCGCAACGTCTCTGTGTACTCGTCCTTGTACTGCTCCGGGCTGAAGCCGACGGCCAGCGTACTCACGAGTTTGGTCGCCAGTTCCATTTCCGCCGGCGTCACTTCCGGTCTGGCAGGCGCCAGCTCGTCACGAGGTACGATTTCGTCCGGGTAGTACATGGTGTGGAGCACCAGGATCTGGCCCAGCGGCCTCAGACAGCACAGGTGTTCGCGCCTCTGGAAGGCCACCTTCGCCACTGCCACGCGTTTGGTCTTGACCAGGGCGTCCCTGAGCAGGCAGTACGGCTTGACTCCAAGCTCCTCCGGCTCCAGGTAGTGGCTGCCTCGGAAGTAGATCGGGTCAATCTCCTTCGGCTCTACGAATCCACGTATGTCTATGGTGTGCATGGTCTTGACCGGGATTCGCTCGAACTCGTTCTCCTCAAAGACGACGTACTGGTCCTTGGTGTATTCGTAACCTCTCGACGTGTCCTTCAGACCGAAGTACTCCGCATCCTTGGGGCAATAGAGTACCTGTTTTGGCCTGGTGAGGCATTTCCGGTGAAGCAGGTGGAAGCCAGGAGTCCGGCTCTCGGTAGCCAGAGACATCCTGACCGGTATCGCCACTAACCCGAAGCTGATGGCGCCTTTCCAAAACGACCTTGCCATATGCCACCCCCGCGTTTCAAAACTACCGCCAGCCCCGCAAGTTCGGGGCCGCAACTTGCCATGGTAACCTCATGGTCCCTCTACTCAGGATTCTACCATCAACCGGAGAGGACGTAAATCGCTGCCCATTGTGTCGAGGGCCTTGGAGGGGCTAGAATGGTGTTTAGAGGATTCTGTAGCGAAACGGCGTGGGTCCAAGCGGACAACGAAAGCCGGGGGTAGAAGCATGTTGTGGAAATGTGTTGCGGCGACGCTATTGGTGATCACGGGTTTGGCGGTCTCGGCCGCCTGTCAGGTTGTGCCTGGCCCTACTCCGACTCCCGGTCCATCGGCTACGGTCTCTCCTACGCAGACGCCGGCGCCTACGGCAAGCCCGACTCTGACAGCAACGCCCACATCTTCGGCGACCTACTCCGTCCCTGAGCTCAAGTATCGGCTCATCGCTGAGTTCGGCGGCGTTTTCTACTGCGACCCTGATTTCTATCCGATCGGCCGCCCAGGACAGGAGGAGAAGAATGCCGCGGAGCAGCTTCCGGCCATCCGGGCGGACCGGCCCGAGTTCTCTGCCATCCTGGCCCATCTGGGACTGCCGGACAAGCCGGACTACACCGACGAGGACACACTGGCCATTTACCGTGAGCACAAGAAACTGTCGCTGGCGGTGCAGTTGACCGCCTCCGGTAGCATCTACAGCTTCACCCTGCGCGTGGGCGAGGGCCAGGGGGAACGCATAGACGGCACAATCACGCCGTCCGGCCGGCAGACGGTGACGCAGCGCCAGCCGGTCATCAACACATGCCCTATCTGTCTGGCAAAAGGCGCCATGATAGACACGCCCAGCGGGGTGGTGGCGGTGGAGGACCTTGTTACAGGCATGGCGGTGTGGACGGTGGACGGCCTCGGGGCTCGCACGGCGGGCACGGTGCTGGAGACTGCCGTGACCGGGGCGCCGGATTCCTTCCAGATGGTCAGGGTCACACTGGCTGATGGCCGCAGCGTGCAGGCTTCACCGGGACACCCGACGGCCGTGGGGCGCCCGCTCGGCGACTACCGGGTGGGCGACTCCTTGGACGGCGGGCTGGTGGTTGCAGCAGACCGAGTGGACTACGACGCCGGTCTTACCTACGACCTCCTGCCTTCAGGAACGACGGCGCTGTACTGGGCGAACGGCATCCTGCTGAAGAGTACGCTGGCAGCACGTTGACCGCAGACCCGGAGCTTGATCCGCCGTCACTTCAACGGGGAGAAAGACAGCGGGCCAATGATCTTGTGGCTTTCGGCAGCTATCACCGATCTCAGCCTGGCGTAAGCTTTCTGCCAGTCCGGGTTCTGCGCCAGCGCCCCCCTGACTTGCTCAAAGTGTGCCAGACTGTTGAAGGCCCAAAGGTCGGTAATTTCGTCGACGTTGCCCACGACCGTCCGCCAGGCGCCAACCAGCTTCTGCCCGTGCTTCTCGGCTATCGGCAAGTACTCCTTGGACAGGATATCGCTGAACTCCTGGAGCTTGCCCGTGTGCAACTGTGCTGTTGCCAACAGGTAGATCATCTCGGGGCGCCTCCTTTTGGCTGAAGTTCGGAGGGGACTATGCCTCCACCTGTTTCGTCTTGCTGTCTGCAGAGAAGAAGTAGATGTGAGAGAATTCGGAGTCATTGGTCGCCCCGTGCCAGTGTACCTCGTTGGCCGGAATATGGATAATGTCCCCGACTCCAACCGTGACTTTCTCGCGCTCTGTGGCTACTATGCCCTTTCCAGCAGTCACGATCAAGACCTGGTCGCTGGTATGTGTGTGGAACTTGTTTCTGGCGCCCTTGCCGAAGTTGACCACGCTCATGCCGAATTGTTTAGTCTCTTTGTCGGTCAACAGGGGCTGGACTGTCACTGTGCCGCCCGTGAAAAGGGGGTTAGATGTGGGTTGCTTGGCAACCTGGTCTGGCCGAATCACCTTCATGTTTACCTCCGTGGAATCTGAGTCGCTGGTTGCAGTATAGCGACCGGCATGCAGCGCGTCAATCGGCCTCACGGCCTCGGCACGAGGCTTGGACAATGCCAGGCTATTCCCGGAGAATGCTGACCTGGAGCCAAGGCGGTGGCATCGAGTATTGACAATGGGAGACTGCTGCGATATCCTCATAACGACCGTTCGTTCGCGGCCACGGGAACAAGCTGGCCCTGGTGGCGTGGCGTTGCTTCCAGGCCGGGGGAACGGCGCGTCACAATCTGCCGGTAGAAGCCTGGTGAGGGACCGATGCCCCGAAAGGAGCAGACTTTGAGGAACACGACAACTGGCGCCAGCACAGAGGCTGCAATACGGACGATGAGCAATGATGACAACCTGGTCCACGAACGCAGGCAGTTCATCGCCGGGCGGGCCCTTCCGCTGTTCGTGCGGCAAGGGTTCAACCGTACCTCGGTGCGGGAGATAAGCCAGGCCTGCGACATGAGTATCGGCGCTGTCTACCATTACCTGGGCAGCAAGGATGACATCGGGTTGCTGGTGGCGGAGCAGATGAGGAGAGAGATGATCGAGTTCATGAATCACGCTTTCGAGGACCCCCGGCCTGTGGAGTCGTTGCGTTCTTCCATCGCCGAGTGGTGCCGGCTGTGCGACCGGCTGAAGGACAATGTCCTCTTTCTGTACCGTGAACCCCGGAATATCAAGGAAGCGGTTCAGAAGCGCATCGCGGAGGTCGATGAACAGTGCATTTCCATGTTCGACAAGGTGTTGACAATGGGCGTGGAGGCCGGCGTATTCAAGATAGCCAATACCAGGTTGTTCGCCCTGAACGTTTACGTCCTGGGAAATATGTGGGCCTTCGGGCGTTGGTACGTGGGCAAGTTCATGACGCTGGACGAGTATATCGAATTTCAGACCGATGCCTTGCTCAGCAGTGCGTTGAACCGGCGTTGAACCTTGTTGCAGCGGGACAGTTTGGAAAGGTGATGACATGAGTTCTGGAAAAGAAGAGAGGTTGAGCGGCGAAGAAAGGGTTGTAATGTCCACTCATTGCAGCCATTGCGGCGGCGCTTGCCTGCTTAAGGTACATGTTGCGGACGGGGTCATCAGGCGAATCGAGACCGATGACGGTGACGACCCTCAATACCGGGCGTGCGCCAAGGGACGCGCCATGCGCCAGAGGGTATACGCTCCTGACCGCCTCTTGTACCCCTTGAAGCGGACAGGGGAACGGGGGGAAGGGAAGTTCCGTCGCGTCTCCTGGGACGAGGCCCTCGACACCGTAGCTCACGAGTTGAAGAGGGTAAGCGCGGCGTATGGGCCGGACGCTATCCTGTTCAAGAGGTCGGGCGGCGACCTTGGCGCCATCCACAATCGGGCGCCACACCTCCGGCTGTTGTCTATGATGGGGGGCTGCTCCACGGTGTGGGGCACACACTCGTTCGAAGGGGGCATCTTCGCCCAGGTGGCAACCTATGGCACCGTGGCCACCAGCAATACCCGCGACGACCTGCCCAATTCCAGGTTCATCGTGTTGTGGGGCTGGAACCCAACGGATACCGTGTTGCAGTGCAACACTGCCTGGTACCTGGCTCAGGCCAGGGAGGCGGGCGCCAGGGTAGTCGCAGTCGACCCCAGGTTCACCAACACGGCGGCTCTGGGAGACGCACACTGGATTCCCATAAGGCCGGGCACCGATGCTGCGATGCTGGTGGCAATGGCGCACGTTATCATCAGGGAGAAGCTGCAAGACCAGAGCTTCATCGACCGGTACACCGTTGGTTTCGACCTGTTCAAGGCCTACGTTATGGGAGAGGAGGACGGCATACCCAAGACTCCCGTGTGGGCCGAGGCTATCACGGGGGCGCCTGCCGCCGTCATCGAAAACCTCGCCAGGGACTACGCCACAATAAGACCTGCGGCGCTCATCGCCGGAATCGCTCCCGGGAGAACTGCCTACGGCGAGCAATACCATCGGGCCGCGGCCACCCTGGCGGCCATGACCGGCAACGTCGGCGTTCACGGCGGAGACGCCGGGGCGAGC
>JAUSJJ010000291.1 GCA_030647705.1 Dehalococcoidia bacterium | reverse complement strand
ATCGCCCGCGAGCTTCACGATGAGACCAGCCAGTCACTTGCCAGCCTGGTCGCCAACCTCGAGGCTGTAGCAGGCATGTTGCCCGCTGCCGAAGGCAAAGCCAACGCCAGGCTCAGGAAGGCACAGTCAATATCAATCAGTATTCTGGATGGCATACACAAGATCATACATGAGCTCCGCCCCACTCTGCTTGATGACCTGGGACTCGTCGCGGCCATACGGTGGCTGGCAGACAACAATCTCGGGGCAGTCGGTGTTAAAGTCAGGCTGGAGACGGTTGGAAGGGAAAGGAGACTGCCTTCTGAGGTGGAGATAGCCTTGTTCAGGGTTGTGCAAGAAGCAGTCTCCAATATCGCACGACATGGCAACGCCAAGAATGCCGCCCTCAGTCTCCATTTTCAGAACAAGGCGGTCCAAGTCCGCATTCAAGACGACGGCAAAGGTTTCGACGTTCAAGATGCCTTGAGCTCTAAGGACAGACCACGTGGATTGGGATTGCTTGGGATGAAGGAAAGAATAGAACTAGTGAATGGCACACTGAGCATCCGGTCGCACATCGGCAGCGGCACCACAATCAGTCTCCAAATCCCTTTGAGGAGCAACGGTTAAGCACAGGACCTGCACTCGTGCCATAATTTCGCATTGGGGACCGACATACTGTAGAGAACCCCAGCCATATCCTGTCAGCCAAGGGAGGCTGAAATGAGAGAGGCTACTCGCCGCAGGACTGCAGAAGAGGTGCTCAGGAGCAGTGATTTCTACCTGTTCTACGTGCTGGTCTCTCTGTTAGGCATCTGTACTCTACTCTACTGGTTTGGCGAACTGGTGGACCTCGCCGGATGGCGGAACCTGAGGTGGGGCTTCTTCTACAGCGTTCACGATACCCAACGCCTCTTCTTCCTCGCCCCCATCATATACGGGGGCTACGTATACAGAGTAAAAGGTGCGATCATTGCCACGACCTTCGCCTTCGGCATCTTCCTGCCCCGTGCCTTGTTCGTCTCTCCCTTCCCCGATCCTATGGCCCGGATGGCGCTTTTTGTGGTGTTCGCCGGAGTGATGGGCTGCCTCACCGGCATGGTACGCAATGAATCGGAACGGCGCAAACGACTCGAGAGCGTGGTGAAAAACGAACGCGACAAGCTTCTGTCCATCCTCAACAACATGGAAGATGGTGTCTTCATCGTCGGCCCTGACTACAGAATACGTTTGATGAATCCTGCGATGGAGAGGGAATTCGGGCACGGCATCGGGTCGCGCTGTTTTGAGTGCTTTCACCACCTCGACCAACCGTGCCCGGGGATGTGCAAGCTGACCAGCGTGACGAGTGGAGAGACCGAAAGATGGGAGTACACCTTCCCTGACGGCAGAATCTATGAGGTGGTTGCGGCCCCATTCTTAGATTCCGATGGTACAGTCTGCCAGCTTGCTACGTACAGGAACATCACGCAGCACAGGAAAGCCCAGGCTGAACTAGTGGAGCTTAGCAGGTTGAAGTCCGAGCTCCTGTCCAACGTGTCGCACGAGCTTCGTTCGCCGTTGACCTCTATTAAGGGAATCACTAGCACACTGCTGCAGAAAGACCTGGATTTGGATGTCGAGACAAGGGAGTCGCTCTTGAGCAGCGTGGGCGAGGAAACCGATAGGTTGGCCAGCCTGGTCACCAATCTGCTCAACATGAGCAAGCTGGAGGCCGGCGTCTGGAAGCCGGACAAGGAACACTGCCACATTTCCGATATCGTTGAAGAGGCGCTTGAACCGTTGAAGTGGGTGTACAAGAGGCACATTTTCGAGGTCTCGCTGGAGCCGGACCTGCCGCAAGTGTACGTTGACTATGGCCAGATGAAGCAGGTGCTGGTCAACCTGATCGAGAACGCGGCGGCGTACTCGGAGGAAGGGACGAAGATCGCCATAAGGGCCATGCAGGCAAACAACGAGATCGAGGTAAGCGTGGCCGACTGGGGCTCTGGCATTTCAGAGGAAGACCTGCAGAGAGTATTCGACAAGTTCTACCGCGGGCAGCAAAGAAGGCAAAGACCCGGGGGCACTGGCCTCGGCCTGGCTATCTGCCGGGCCATCGTGCTGAACCATGGCGGGCGGATCTGGGCTGAGAGCGACCTGGGACGTGGCTCCACGTTCTACTTCAGTCTGCCCTTGGCCCTGCCGGGCAGCGAGGCTGCAAACGATGTCTAAGAAAGCCAGAATCCTGGTCGCTGACGACGAGCCAAAGATACGCATGTTCATCCGGGCCAACCTCGAGGCGCGAGGCTACGAGGTCATCTTGGCCCAGGATGGCATCGAGGCATCCGAGGCGGCGGAGCGCGTCCTCCCCGATGTAATCGTGCTCGACGTGAACATGCCGGGCATGGACGGCATAGAGGCTTGCCGCCGGATCAGGGAGTGGGCCGATATCCCCATCATAATGCTGAGCGTGAGGGGAGACGAGAAAGACAAGGTCAAGGCCCTTGACGAGGGCGCGGACGACTATGTCACCAAACCTTTCAGCGTCGAAGAGTTGCTGGCCAGGATCAGAGTGGCGCTGAGACGGGCAACCGGCCCGGTGGTCGCCCTGCCCGTATTCGTCGCGGGAGACCTCGAGGTTGACCTTTCCAAGCGTGCAGTGAAGCGTCGGGGGCAGCTCATGAAGTTGACTCAGACTGAGTATGGTCTGCTGGCCTACCTGGTTGCAAACGCAGGCAAGGCGCTGACGCACCGCGATCTGCTCCGGAACGTATGGGGGCCAGAGTACGGCGAGGAGAAGGAAGTGGTGCGCGTCTTCATCGGGCAGTTGAGGCGCAAGATAGAGGATGATCCAGCAAACCCGCGCTTCATCGTCACCGAGCCACGCCTCGGCTATCGCTTCGTCAAGGCGGATTAGCGCCTGCCAATACGCAGCGTGCCTGCCACGCGCAGCCCCTGCCCGTTCGCGGTCCTCGGATAACGGATTCTTCCGCCTTCCTTACTCGATGTACCCCACGAGGATCAATCATGCCGATGACGTAGGTACCACGAAGTATGAAAACGACCGCCAATGGGGCCAGGGAATCAGAGCCACCAAGGATGCCGTGAGATGTAAGTGCCAGCTGTTCTCGCAAGAAGGGTGAACTACCCCCGGCAAGCTGCGAGCATCTAACGCCTTCCTCCCAAGTAAAGAGTGCCTCAGATGGGGAGTACAGATGGGCGGTTCCCCTCTGGCAGGGGGACTTAGGGGTTCAAACGGTTGCCACACAGCCTGAGGCAGGGGCTGCTTTCCTCATGACATCTTGAATAACCGCTGTCATTGCCTCACCCGTGGCGGGGCCATCTCCGAAGACCCGAAATCCTTATGAAACCCTTACGATTATCTGTCCTGTCTTTATGCATCCCTTACTCATTTCCTGCTATTATGACCTCGGGTAGGAGCCGAGACCGTCTGAAAAGGGGTGAGTTGTTGAGGGGCCCCCCCTCGGACTCACCGTCTTTCGGGATCTGTAGCGCCGACACCACGCATGGCTGCCCCAACACATTGACGGGGGTGAGACTATGGAATCCGGAACGATTCTGAAGATTGTCGCCATTGGCATGCTTCACTGGATGCTGGCGCCCCTGGCACTGGACAACTTGGCCAGAAGGCCGCGAGTGCTGGGCGGGCACAAGGTACCTTGGACGGTTTGCATCCTGTTCCTGACCTGTTTCGGCTCGCTCTTTTACCTGGTGCTGCACCCCCAGCCTCAAACCGCAGCCCAAACCGAGAGCGAGTACCGGTGGCCGTAGTGTCTTCCCAACGTGGTGTCATGAAGAAGAAAACGGTCGCAGTTGTCGATGACGACCTCGTTCTTTCGAAGACCCTAGGCCTGTGTCTGCGACGTAGAGGGCACGAGGTGAGGCTCTTCGATACTGGAGTTGACGCAGTCAAGTACTTTTTCGAAGACAAGGCCGACTCGATCGTGCTGGACATCAGGCTGCCCGATTGCGATGGCTGGTTCATCGCCAGGCTGCTGAAGAAGCTAGAGTGGGCCGAGAAAGTGCCGCTCATCGTCTTGTCCGTCTTGGAAGCTGACCGGCGGAAGCTGGCAGAGGTCAGGCCCTTCGCCCATATTCAGAAGCCGTTCGACATGGGCCAGCTTATGCAGACGGTAGAGGCGAGTCTGGGTAGCGGGCGGGTCGGAGGGGTGTGAGGCGCCGCTTCTGCGAGTAGTGCGTCGTGGCCGAGCCGGATCAAGTCCAAAACTACCCTCAAGCTTGCTGACGCAGGCACGGCGATGCTTCTCTTTCCACGAGGCGCTTGGCATTCTAACACCAAGAGAATCGAAGGCCACAGAGACATTCACTGAGAACTCCTCGGATGTGTTCGCTTCGTTGGTGCGGGTATTCCTCTTAGATCCTCCCCATTGCAGATAGTGTGCTTCTGACGCAGATCATATAGTGCTCCTATCTTACCCCCAAAATGGGCCTTTAGAGATACCTCTCCCCCTTGATCCCCCTCTTTGTCCACTACTTCGTGGTATCGATACAAGCCGGGCATGACGGATTGATCCGACAACCCCATGTCTTCTTCAACAGCACCGAGCGGTTGCCCTCCGCTTCGACGGGTTAGGAAATGCAGGTGATACGCATATCTGCTCACTTCGAGTACCGTCCTGATAGGTATAAAGCGAAGCATGTGGGCGACGGGTTCGAGCGTTTTTGGCAGGCGAAAACAGGCATTACGGCGGAAGTTGTCTTGACAATGTAGTGCTAAGCTGATACTGGAGGTTGGGGGAGGCGGGAGGGGAAGAAAAAACGAAGAAAAGGAGGTAAAGACGATGCAGTGGGAGTTGATAGTAGCGCTGGTGCTGGCAATCCCGGTGGCGCTCTTCCCTCTGGCCTATGTCGGGTACCTGACGACCGGTGGGATTGTCGAGGTGGCTCGGGAGGCCGGCCGGAAGGCCCTTCGGGGGAAGAAGGCAGAAGAGGTCGCGTAGGTAGAGAGGGAGGAACTCAACGAAAGGAGGTACGGCAACAAAGCTTGACAGAACCAGACGACAACAGGAATAGGGCTCAGGATTCAATCTAAGGCTGGACATTCGACAAGGGTGTCCAGCTTTAGCATCGGCGGATGGCAGGCAATCTGTCTTCTCTCAGACTCCCGGCCGGAGCGCGCATCAGGCCTGGGTTCACGCACAGAAATGAATATACGCGCGGAGTCAGACAGCAAATCACCCCGAGGTGAGCAACTTCGCTTCAAGCCTAGGCGGGCGCCTTCTGCAAGCTCCGTTTTCGGTCGCCCGGAGTATATCCTTCAGATAGGGCCTGTGTATCGTATGGCAGCATCAAGTACCGCTCCAGGGGCAGCAAGACCTCGTGGTCAGCCTGACGCAGGTCGATCGCCTTCAGGTAGCACTTGCAGCAATCGCACAGGTAGAGACGGTACGCGCCCTTGTCGTCCGTGAGATACGATAGCGCGCTTTGTTTCGTGGTATTGCAATAGGGACACTGCAGACGTTGGAACAGCCACTGTGCGTCACATCGAGAGCAAAGCAGCCACCTGGCGCCGTTTTCCTTGTCAAGCAGAGCGATGTCACTGCTTCCTCCGCAGACCGGGCAATATCCCCGCCGCCAAGTCTCCTGGTCCACCAGGCCGATCAATGCGCTGCCGTGGCCGACCAGGAAAGGCCGCAGAGAGGCCTGAATCAGTTGCGCGACGAGGTCCTCGTCGCCACAGTCTCCCGTCTCCATGGGGGGCAGCCTGGCCGCCTCAAACCAGAGTCTGGCTGCTTCCCTTAGCCAGGACGTCGATGGCGGTTTCTCCAGGAGTCCTTGTGGAAACTCGCCCGAGACCTGAGGATAACGGGCGACAACCGCAACGACCTGGCAGAACATGTCGGGCAGGAGTGACCAGTCTATGTCCAACTCGTCGAATGTCAGTAACGGCATCCCTACGCTGAGCCGCTCGATGGCTGCCTCAGCGCCGAGTCGCCGCTTGGGCGCAGTTACGTCTGGCCCGATACTGTGCTGGCAAAGCAACAGGTCGCGGTAGAGCTGCAAGTGAACAGGCAGAGCCTCTGGCCCTGCCTGCCATTTCTCCAGCCTACGTAGTATCTTGCCATCTGTTTCTGTGGTCATTCGGATTCTGCTTGTTTGCCCGAGATTCGCGCGTACCACCTGGCATGGTGGGACTTGACGTACTCGGCAGGCACCTTGCCGTCTGCCAGCATCGAGCGCCACACCCCGGTCATCAGTGGATGGAGCACGGAGAGATAGATGTGGACGAAGAACATGGGCAGGACGACAATGTACGCCACATCATGAGCGAATACGCTCCACTGCAGCACGCCGCTCGGCAGCGTTGTCTTGCCTATCCACATGAGCCCTCCGCTGACCCCGAAAACGACGCCCGTAAACAGCACAATGAGCCACCACATCTTCTGGCCGGTGTTCATGTGCTCTTGTGGTGGCATGGCCCGTTCATCGTTCAGGAAGTAATAGCGAGGGGCTGCTTTGAGCCATCCTATGTCATCCGGCCCCCAGTTGAAAGCCTCCTTCACTGATTCCAGGGTCGCCCTCCAGTTGACCACCGCAAAGATCAAAGGCCCCGCAATGAAGACAACCGCGCCTACACGGTGAAAGAGGCGCGTCCAGCTTCCCTGGGCTGCAACCCCCCACAGAGGCGGGACGAAGAGCACCATCCCGGTCAATAGCAGCAGCATGAACGCACAAAGGTTTGTCCAGTGCAAGAAACGCGTCCTGCTGCGATAGCGTTCAATCATTCTGACCATGCTATCCTCCTTGGCTCGGCTACTTCTTGGCTAACTCACCGTTCTCAATCTTCGCTTTTCGCGCTACGACGTAGTTCATTACCAACCCCCAGGCGAGCCAGCCCAACCACGGCCCAACCCAGGGGCTGCATCACGTCTTTCCAGGCCACGGCTGCCGCCAACGGCCAGCGGCGTAGATTGCTAAGAACCCTTATCGTGCTCCCGCCTCGCAGCGACCATGAGACCAATGGCCCTGCCGCCGGCGCGGGCCATCCTGGTCAACCGCCGGGCAACAATGGTCGCGACCACGTAGATGCTGATCGGAGGCAGGAAGATGATATAGAAAAAGCCCAAAATGGGGCCCAGAGACAGGATCAGGGGCGCGGGGATCCTGATGTAGCGCTTCCTCCTGTCGCCCATCGTCAGATGGGAAATGAAGACCATCCTGCCAGTTGCCAGTTCCAGGTAGTATCCGGCTTTCAGGAGCTGCCTGTCTCCGTATCTCATTTCAGCCTCCTGGCTCGGCTACTTCTTGGCTAGCTCACCGTTTTCAATCTTCGCTTTTCGCGCCATGACGTAGTTCAGTACCAACCCCAGGCCAGCCAGCCCCGCTATGGCCCAGCCCAGGGGCTGCATCACGTCTTTCCAGGCCACGGCTGCCGCCGGGAGTTCGGGGTTCGCCGGCAGGCCATACACTTCAGGTGAATCGTTCAAGACGTACATTACGTGTAACCCGCCCAATTCCTTGTCCCCGTAGAGGTAGGCACTGCTGTAGCCTTTGTTCCTCAGCTCTTCAACCCTTGTCTTCCCCTGGGCCAGCAATTGAGCCCGGTCACCGTATACCAGGGCCTTGGGTGGGCAGGTCTTGACACAGGCTGGTTCCTGCCCAGCGGCAAGCCGGTCCAGCGCAGGAGTCGTACACAACGTACACTTGTCAGCCTTGGCGATGCCGGTAACCACGTTTCTCGTTGACCTAGGCACCTTGAAGGGGCAGAAGTCCACGCAATAGCCGCAGCCGGAACAGATGCTCTTGTCGTAGCTCACGAATCCAAGCTCGTGGCGGTAAAGCGATCCGGTGGGACAGACCTTGACGCAGGCGGCGTCCGTGCAGTGCATGCAGGCCTGCCGTGTGAACAACCAGTCTAACTTTCCTCCCCTATCCACCTCGATGAACTTGAGCTTGAGCCAGGTCTGCGGCGAGAGGTCGGGCGGGTTCTCGTAGCTGCCCCAGTTGGTTGTCAGTTTCGCTTGTCCGGTCTTCCACTCTTCGTTGTTCTCGTTCCATTGTTTGCAAGCCACCTGGCAACCGCGGCAGGCAGTGCAACGGGTGGCGTCGTACAGGATCGACTTCTCGGCCATCTATCGCCTCCATCTACGTCTTACTGATGTCGCACAGGAAGGCCTTGTACTCAGGGATCATGGTATTGGCATCGCCTATGTGCGGCGTGAGCAGGTTGCCGCTGTCTCCCGTCGCCAAGCCGATGAAACCCCAGTGCCAAGTCATGCCTACCTGGTGCACTACGCGCCCATTCATGTGGAACGGCTTGTAACGTTTGGTGACCAATGCCACCATGTTCACGCGGCCCCGAGTGTTCTCCACGAAGACTCGGTCGCCGTTGGCTATCCCTTTCTCGGCTGCAAGTTCTTCGGAGATCTCGACGAAAGGATCAGGCATAGCCTCCACCAGCCAGGGGTTGTTCCGGGTCATGGCTCCGCTTTGCCAGTGTTCGCAAACGCGGTAGGTAGAGCAAACGATGGGGAAACGATCGGCCGATGACTGCTCCTGTGGCCTCCAGATGTAGGCGCAGGGATTGGCTTGCTGGGAAGACATCGGGTTCTGGATCGGGCTTTCCCAGGGTTCGTAGTGCTCAGCGAAAGGGCCCTCGGCCATACCCGCCCCGAAGAGGCGAGCGTGCCCGTCGTTGACCATGATGAAGGGGTACTTTGTGGTGGCCGGGTCGACCGCCATGGGCGCCCAGGCGCCGTCGGGAACGTCTCCGAGCCACTTCTTGCCGGCGGCGTCCCACTTGATGGTGGGATGCTCCTTGTCCCAGGGCTCGCCGTTGAGGTCCACCGAGGCGCGGTTGTAGATGATGCGTCGGTTGACCGGCCAGGCCCACGCCCACTTGGGGTAAAGGCCAATGTTGGAGGGGTCTGTCGCATCGCGGCGGGCCGCCATGTTGCCATCTTCAGTATAGCTGGCGCAATATATCCAGCAACCCGAAGTGGTGGCGCCATCAGCCTTGAGGTTGGCAAAGCCGGACATCA
>JAUSJJ010000286.1 GCA_030647705.1 Dehalococcoidia bacterium | reverse complement strand
CATGATGGCCGGCATTGGTGCTTTGGACGATTTCATCGCATTGGGCCTCGCCCCGAGTTCTGGCGATGACCGTCTGAGACTGGGTGCGGTGAAGATAGTGCTGGATGGGACCAACGGCGCTCTGAACCCGCCTCAGCCCGTGCTCAACCAGATGGTGCTGCGGGCGCACCGGGCAAGATTCCAGGTGGCGCTTCACGCTGTCGAGGAAGGCACTCTGGTGGCTGGCACGACTGCTCTGGAACATGCGTTGAGCAGGGAGCCGAAGCCCCACAGGCATCGCATCGAGCACTGCTCCGTGTGCCCGCCCAAGCTGCTGGAACGGCTCAGGTCGCTGAATGTCGTCATCGTGACACAGCCTTCGTTCCTGTTCCACAGCGGCGAACGCTATCTGGCGACTGTCTCTGAGTCGCAGCGGCCCTGGCTCTATCGGATCGGTTCGTGGCTCAGAGCCGGACTGCTTGTGGCCGGCAGCTCCGATGCTCCCGTTGTGCCGCCCGATCCTCTCCCCGGCATCTACGCCGCAACCACGCGTCGCGCCGAGAATGGGCAGGTGGTGCTCGGAGAAGAGGCCGTCACGGCGGCCGAGGCGCTGGCTATGTACACGACCGGCGCGGCATATGCTGGATTCGACGAAAAAGACAGGGGCTCGATCAGGCCGGGCAAGCTCGCCGACCTGGTGTTGTTGAGCGCCGACCCCACGGCGGTCCCTGCTGAGCAGATAAGGCAAATCGAGGTGGAGAGGACCATCATCGGCGGCATAATCGTTTGGGAGAAGACGCATGAGTGAGGCCAGAGTCCATGTCAAGGCGCAGCCCAGCGCATCGAAGAATGAGATAGTCTCCTTCGAGCAGGGCGTGCTCAAGGTGAGGGTGGCCGCTCCGCCGGTGAGGGGCAGGGCCAACGCGGAATTGGTCAGCTTTCTGGCCAAGTCGCTGGGGCTGAGCCGGACGCAGGTCTCCATCGTGAGCGGCGCCATGTCGAGAGACAAGTTGATCGCCATCGCCGGCAATACGCAGAAAGACGTCGAGGGGCGGCTCAAGGCGCTCTGCGGCTGACGTCCCAGTCTACTGCAGCAGGCTTTGGGCCAGGTTGCCGATGATCTGGAGTATGATGATAGCCACCCATGCGCTGAAATCGAACATGCCCATCCTCAGGTATCTCCTCAACGGGGCCAGCAGGGGCTCCGTGACCTGGTATAGAAGGTTCACCATCGGATTATAGGGCGATACCGGAAACCAGGAGAGCAGCGCCCTGATTATGACGAGCACGGTGAATATCTGGCAGACCCAGAAGATGAAGGCGCCTGTAAACGCCATCGCTAACCACCCAGCAGCTTCGATTTTTCATAGGCCGAGATGATCGCCTGAGCCACCGTGTTCCTCAATCCCCCCTCCTCCAGTTGCAGCAGCGCCTCGGCGGTGGTCCCTCCCGGTGAGGTCACCATGTT
>JAUSJJ010000285.1 GCA_030647705.1 Dehalococcoidia bacterium | reverse complement strand
ACCGCCGGTTCCATCATCGCCGGCACGGGCGTCTTCACGGCAGGCACGGTCGCCGGCGCGTACAACAACGTGATCGTGGCCACCTCCGGCGCGGTCACCGGCAACGCCTCGCTCCAAATAACCCCTGACCCGGTGCACCACATCACAATCAGTCCCTCCCACCCATCACTGATGGTGGGCGGAAGCCTGACATTCAGTGCAACCACGTATGACCAGTACAGCAACGTCCGAAGCGGCGATACCGTTGGCTGGAATGTCTCGGGCGACCTCGCGGCTGGCAGCATCTTTTTCAGTAGCGGCCTGTTCATCGCTGGTACAATCGCCGCCGACTACGATAACGTCATCTTGGCGTTTGTACCAGCGGTCCCCGGAGTATATAGCCTGGCATCGGTAACGGTGACGCCTGGCCCGTTGGCCTCGATCACGGTCAGCCCCTCGCAAGCGACCTTAGGCATAACGGCGAGCCAGACGTTCATCGCCGCCGGCTTTGACGCGTTTGGCAACGCCAGGACGGGCGATATCTTCACCTGGAGCGTTACGAACGGCAACGCGGGTTCGATCATCGCCGGTACCGGCGTGTTCACTGCCACCAGCAACATAGCCAACGTGGCCGACTACGCCAACGTGATCGTGGCCACATCCGGCGCTATCACCGGCACGGCATCAGTGAATGTTGTGGGCGGCATCATAGACGGCACTGTCACTCTGCAGGGCGGTTCCAGACCCGCCAGCAAGAGGATCGTGAACGTGACGGTGAAGACATTCGCTACCGGAACCAGCAACACCAACCTGCGCGCAGGCACGGGCGCCCTGGCGACGTTCACCGCCACCACAGTAGACACGGGCTCCAACAACGTGACCTTCCAGATAGTGGGCCTGGTGCCCGGCAGCTACGACATCACCATCGACAGCGCCCATACGCTAATGAACGTGAAGAAGAACGTGGTGATCACCGGAGGCAACAACGCTGTCAACTTCGGTACCCTCCTTGAAGGAGACTGCGACGACAGCGGCCAGGTTGCGGCGGTAGACTTCAGCATCCTGGCATCCAGCTACCTGAAGTCTACCGGCCAGACCGGCTACGATGCCAGGGCGGACTTCGATGGCACGGGACAGGTCAACTCTCTGGACTTCTCGCTGCTGGCTGCGAACTACCTGAAGAGCTCGCCTCAGACGGCGCCGTAGGGTGGCGGTTGCTCGCGATCAGCCCAGAGGGCCAGGTTTGCAGCTTGGCCCTCTCTTTTTGTCTTGGTTTGGATATTTGTGTCAGGACCACTTGCGTCTGCCGGTCTGTAATGATAAAGTACCGTGTCGCCACGCTTGACAAATCTGCCCATGTGGTTCAACATGGAAATAGGCATTTTTCAGCAGTGCCCTGTGGCTTGTGAGCCGGCCGAGGACCCGCCGATGGGCGACGTCCGTGCCGCGACTGCAAGTATCTGAAAGGGCTTCTGGAATCACTGGCAAATACTGTGTACCGAGGGGATCAATGGTGGAGTTTGTAGCTGAAGATCGAAGCAGGCTGAGACGGTGGACCGCAGAGGCCATCAGCCTGGCAATGGAATGTCGTTGGGAAGACGCCGTGGCGGCCAACAGGAATATCGTTGAGATCTTCCTCAATGACGTCGAGGCGTTCAACCGGCTGGGAAAGGCTTTGACCGAGCTCGGGCGGTGCGATGAGGCCCGCGATGCCTATGGCCGGGCCCTGGGTATAGAACCCAATAACAGTATAGCCCAGAAGAACCTGCGTCGCCTGTCCTGCCTCAAGGCAGGGCATCTGCGGCCCAAGGATAGCTGCAAGATAACGCCTCACCTGTTCATCGAGGAGACCAGCAAGACGGGCTCGGCGGCGCTGATCGACGTGGCGCCCGAGGAGATCAGGGCCAAGGTCTCCGCCGGCGACAAGGTGGAGCTGAAAGCGAAGGGACATGCCCTGCTGGTGGAGACCTTGGCCGCCGAGTACCTGGGCCGGGTACAAGCCAAGCTCGGCTACCGGCTTTCCAAGCTCATGGCGGGCGGCAACCAGTACACGGCGGCCATCGCCGGCGCCGATGACACAGGCATCAAGATCATCATCAAGGAAGAGTACCGCCACCCCAGTCAGGCTGACCGTCCTTCGTTCCCTCCCGGCGCCGCCAACGGGTTCCGGGCCTACCTCAAGGGCAGCGCCATCAAGTACGAGTTGGAGGATGAGGAGGAGCAGGGGGAGGCGGGAGAGGACTGGGTAAACGGAGACACCGATGAGGGGGAGAACTCCTCCTCTTCCGGAATGCAGATAGTGGACACGGGAGCGCCCTTCGAAGAGCAGCAGGAGGACAGGAGCTAAAGCTATTCTCTCGGGCTCTCCACTCGTTTTTGACGCACGACCCGGACCGTTCGCAAGGGCGGCGCAGAACTACATTCTGCGCCGCCCTTTTTCTTGTCTTGTCCCCTGCGTGGCGTTCTGCTATGATTCGCTCCAGGTGCTGCGATGTCAAACATGATCGAAGGCCGGGGATTGATCAAGCGCTTCGACGGCCTGACCGCCGTTGCGGGCATTGACTTCCACGTGGGCAACGGAGAGCTGCTGGGCTTCCTGGGACCCAATGGGGCAGGCAAGACTACCACCCTGAAGATGATCTACTGCGCGGTCCCTCTCACGGAAGGCGATCTCCAGGTGGATGGCATGCAGGTTGGGGGAGAGTGCCGCCGCATCAAAGCCATTCTCGGGGTGGCCCCGCAGGAAGAAAACCTGGACCCCGACCTCACCGTGGAAGAGAACCTCCGGGTCTACGCCCGCTATTTCGACTTGCCGAAGCAAGTGGCCCGGCAGCGGGTGCTTGACCTGCTCCGGTTTTTCCAGTTGGAGGAAAAGGCCAAAAGCCACATCGAGTCCCTGTCCGGAGGCATGAAACGCAAGCTGATCATCGCCAGGGCGCTGGTGAATCAGCCCAGGATACTTATCCTCGACGAGCCCACGGTGGGGCTCGACCCGCAGTCCAGGCATTCCGTCTGGCAAAGGCTGACCCGGCTCAGGAGCCAGGGCATCACTATGATCATCTCCACCCACAATATGGAGGAGGCAGCCTATCTCTGCGATCGTGTGATCGTCATGCACCTGGGCCGGATTCTGGCTGAGGGGAAGCCTGCGGACCTGGTGAACCAGCACACCGAGGGCACGGTCACCGAGGTACGCCTGGACGCGCAGCCCGGGGCCCCTCTTCTAAAAGAGCTTGCCCGAAGGCAGATAGCGGCGGTACACGTGGAAGATGTGCTGTACCTGTTCACTCAGGTAGAGCCCGACGTCTTACAGGGGATGGGTATACCCTCAGCGTCGCTCGTGCAGCGCCCGGCAAACCTGGAGGACGTGTTTCTCAGGTTGACCGGCACGGAGCTGGCTTGATGGCGTTGCCCACCTTTTCTCGCCGCTCTTTTCGGGTCTGGCAGCGTAACCGCGACGTCTTTCTCCACTTGTGGAGGGCCGAGACGGTGCCCGTGTTCGCTGAACCGATCTTCATACTGGTGGCTATGGGGTGGGGTCTCGGCGGTTACGTGGGGTCGGTTGAGGGGCAAAGCTATCTCTTCTTCATCGGCCCCGGCATTGTGGCCAGCTACGCCATGTTCAGCGCGATCTTCGAGTGCACCTATGGCACCTACGTCAGGATGCACCACCAGAGGACTTTCGATGCCATTATCGCCACGCCTCTGAACATCGAGGACGTCATCGCCGGAGAGATCTTCTGGGCGGCGACCCGTTCCCTGATCACTACCTGCGCTATCCTGATCGTCATCGCCGCGTTCGGGCTGATCACTTCGCCCTGGGCGATTCTGACGCCTCTCCTGGGGGTGCTCGGCGGGCTGATGTTCGGCGCCATCTCCATGGCGGTGACGTCCATCGTCCCGTCCATCTACTCCTACAACTACTTCTTCACCCTGTTCACCACGCCCATGTTCTTTTTCAGCGGCGTCTTCTTCCCATTGAGCAGCCTGCCTGAGGTGGTGCAAAAAGCCGCCTGGTTCCTGCCCTTGACCCCCATGGTCAACATGACCAGGGCGCTGGTCCAGGGGAGATTCCACCCGGGACTGCTTCTGGAGCTTCTGTACGTGCTGGCCGTGACCCTCGTGTTCTTCCTGCTTTCCCTGTACGGAATGAGGAAAAGGCTGATCAAGTAGGCAACGGTCGCCGGGAGACAGTCTGCGGCAAAGAGGCATGAGGCTGGACTTCAGGATTTGGCTGTCGTCCGAGCCTCAGAGCTACGCCTGAGATACTGCCTCCTGGCTGTCCGTCTGCCGGTGGGCCTTGTAGGAACTCCGTACCAACGGGCCGGACTCGACATGCTTGAAACCGAGCCGCTGGCCTTCCACTTTGAACTCCTCGAACTCCTCCGGCGTGTAGAACCTCTCGATGGGCAGGTGCCGGGCGGAGGGCCGCAGGTACTGGCCGATGGTGATGATATCGCAGTCCGCGCGTCGCAGGTCGTGCATCACTTCCACGATTTCGTCCCTGGCTTCTCCCAGCCCCACCATGATGCCGGACTTGGTTAATCCTTCGGGCGCCAGCTTCCTGGCGCGTGCAAGAAGCAGCAATGACCTTGGATAGTCGGCCTGGGGTCTGACGTGGGGATAGAGGCGGGGTGCCGTCTCCACGTTATGGTTCAGGATGTCGGGCCGGGCCGCCATGACCTGCTTGAGAGCCTCCTCTGAGCCTTTGAAGTCCGGGATGAGCACCTCCACCTTGCAGGTGGGACACTGCTCCCTGATGCGAAGAATAGTCCGCGCGAACATCTCGGCGCCGCCGTCCGGCAGGTCGTCGCGGGTCACTGAAGTGACCACCGCATGCCTGAGGCCCAGCTCTTGGACCACCCTGGCCAGGCGCTCAGGCTCATCGTAGTCCGTCAGCATGGCGCGGCCATGGTCCACGGCGCAGAAAGCGCAATTGCGGGTGCAGACATCTCCCAGGATGAGGAAGGTAGCGGTGCCGCTGCCAAAGCACTCTCCGATGTTGGGGCAGCGGGCCTCTTCGCAGACAGTGTGCAGCGAGGCGCCCCGGAGCAGACCCTGTACCCTAACGTACCCGGGCCCGCCGGGCAGCCTCACCCGAAGCCAATCAGGCAGCCTTCTGATCTCAGACATTGCCTGAACATGATAGCAGGCAGCAGCTTTTTTTGCCAGCCGGTGGAGCGCCGGGTTACTGTCAACGGACTGTCGGTTGAGACTGAGAAGAGGAGAGCCTGCTTTCATAAGGATGACGGCTCCAGTAGGCATTTGAGCGCTGATTGCGCCAGGCAGGCTTTGAGTCGACCTTCGAGGGCCAAAAAGCGCACGCAGAGCAAGCGGCGGATCCCTTTTATGGTCCAGCTCATCCCCTGGTTCTTCAGCCGCCTCACTACCAGCTTGTCCACATTTCCTTCCATGGCTCCGGTCCGTCTGAGTTTCTTACCTTCTTCCCCCAACTTCAGGCGGTAGTCGACCAGTCCCGAGCTGTTCTCTCGTAGATAGTGATAAGCCCGGGCCATCCTTTGGGCTTGTTCACCTTTGGCTCTGGACATGGCCTCGCTCATTATACGCAGGCCGGCTTCTACATCAGTTGAAAACGGCCGTTGACATAGCCGGCGCCTTCCTTAA
>JAUSJJ010000283.1 GCA_030647705.1 Dehalococcoidia bacterium | reverse complement strand
ACCGCCGTGTAGGAGCCTGCCCGTCTCTGCAAACGGAACTCCAGCTTATCGAACTCAGGCATGGACTGGTAGCTGTCGATGGCGCTCAGGATGGCCGTCTTGTCCTGAGGCAGCCTGCCCTCCACTTCCCAGAGCAGGTTGGACATCTGGTCGCTGACCAAATTGGCCTCGCAGGTCAGGCTGCTCACGAACAGCCTCTCCTCCTCGACCATTTCGTCCTCGGTAAGCTGGACAAAGTCGCCCTCGATCAGTCTCTCGAACAGGGGCGTGTTCTTTCTCACGATCAGGCTGCGCAACCGGATGAAGTCCACCTTGCCGATCTCGTTCAACACATGCGCTGTATCCACCGCGTGCTTCTGCGACCACTTCTTGCCGCCCAGGCCGGGCATGACGTATTCGGAAAGGGTGATGCCCGCGGCGACTATCTTACGTCCTGCCTCGATCTGCTGCCGGCCGGTGACGCCCTTCTGCATGAACTCAAGGACCTCATCGCAGCCGGACTCCAGCCCCACATGCAGCCGCGATAGGCCCGCCTCGTGCAGCGCCTTCATTTCCTCCAGCGACCGCTTGTATATGGTCTTAGAACGGGCGTAGGAGGTTATCCTCTCTATCGAGGGAAAGGTCTGCTTCAGATGGCGCAGCACTTCGACGAGCTCGGGCACCCTCATGATCATGGCGTCGGCGTCCTGCAGGAAGACGGTCTTGGCACCGACGTTCATCCAGTTGGCCACGCTGACCAGGTTCTGCAGGCGCTGGTTGACGTCTGCTGCAGAATCTGCGGTTGCTTGGTAAAGGTCAAACCTCTCCTGGACCATGGCGCGCACTGCGCCATCGGTCACCCTGCCACCGAGGCCCTGCTTCCACGATGCGGCCCTCAGGGCATCGGCGATGGACTTGACGGCGTCTATGTCTCGTTTGACCTCGGCGACGTCGCGGTACTCGAATTTGGCGCCCTTGTAGGCGCTGCAGAAGTCGCACCGGTTCCAGGGGCAGTTCCTGACCAGCCTGATCAGCAGGGAGCGGTCCTGGCCCTCGCTGGGCGGTCTGATAGGGCCCATCTCAAAACAGAAGGGCTTGCCCTGCCCCTCCGAAACGCCCGTCTTCTCTTCCTGACTCATGCCTTCACCTCAAAGGTATATCATACCATGACGCCACATGGCGCACAAAAGCGCGCTTGTTGAACGGCCCGAACGCAACCTTATTGCACCGGATTGGCAACAGCGCTATAATACAGGCCACAATTCAAAGGGCGCTGGCCCCGATGAAGGAGTAGGCAGAAGATCGCGTTATGCTTGATGCTGACAAGGTGCTGGTCTCGATCAATGGCGATGACACTGATGAGACCGTCGTAGGGCTGGCATGCAACCTGTGGCGCAAGAAGAAAATCGAAATAGCCATCGTTTACATCATCGAGGTCAAACGGTCTCTGCCGCTGGACGTGGAACTCGAAGCGGAGACACAGAAGGGCGAGGAGATCCTGCACCGTGCGGAACGTGCTCTGAAGGAGCAGGACTGCAAGACGGAAACAGCACTGCTCCAGGCCAGAGAAGCCGGGCCGGCCATAGTGCAGGAGGCCGTGGAACGCGGCGCCGATGCAGTAGTGATCGGATTGAGCCATCGGACGCGTTTCGGGCAGTACGCGTTGAGCGATACGGTCGACTATGTTCTGAAGAACGCCCCGTGTCACGTGATCGTGTATCGGAGCCCTGAAAAGCAGGTGTGAACTCACGGTGAAAATCGTAATAATGGGATGTGGCCGGGTCGGGGGCCAACTCGCAAGTATGCTCGATGGCGAAGGACACAAGGTCACCATCATCGACACCGACTCCTACAGCTTCAGACGATTGCCTTCATCCTTCCAGGGGACCGCTCTCCTTGGCAACGGGCTGAGCCAGGCCTCCTTGCAGAAGGCTGGAATCAAGGACGCCGACGTCTTCATCGCTGTGACGCAGGGCGACAACAGGAACGTCATGGCCAGCCAGATCGCCAAGCATATCTTCAACGTGCCCAAAGTGATCTGCCGCATCTACGACCCGATTCGCGAAGAAATGTATCACTCGCTCGGCCTGGAGACCATAAGCCCGACCAGGGTCGGGGCCAAGCTTATCAGGGAAATCATTGGACGCTAGGGTGGTTGGATAACCCGGGCCACCGGCAGGCTGATGAACGGCCGGCAAAGGTAATAGCCCGGAAAGGACAGGCGCTCTTTCCGTAAGGAACAGCATATATGTATATTCTCATCGTCGGTGGGGGTGAGGTAGGCTTCTATCTGGCGAAGGCCCTCATCAGCGAAGGGCACGAAGTGCTCCTCATCGAGAAGGATGCCAGGGAAACCCGCCGGCTGACCGAGGAGCTTGGCAGCGTAGTGACTCGCGGCGATGGCTGCGAAGCCGCCGTCCTCGAAGAAGCAGGAGCTGGCCGCGCCGATATGCTGGCCGCCGTGACCGGCGATGACGAGGACAACCTGGTAGCCTGTCAGGTAGCCAAGTACAGGTTCAACGTGCCGCGCACCATCGCACGCCTCAAGAACCCCGAATACGAGCCCTTGTTCAGCAAGCTTGGCGTGGACGTTACTGTGAGTGGCACAGAACTGATCCTCTCCCACATCGAGCGAGAGGTACCCACGCATCCGCTGATCCCCATCCTCAAGCTGGACAAGGGTGGGCTGGAGATAGTGGAGTTGAAAGTGGCGGCAGAGGCGATTGCAGTGGGACGCAGGCTCCGCGACTTGCCGACACCTCCCGACAGCCTGGTCTTCATGATCATCGATAAGACCAAAGGCCCTCAGATACCGACCGGCGATACGGTGGTCAAGGCCGGTGACGAAGTAGTGGCGGTGATCAAACAAGGGTCCGAGAAGGCGCTCCGGGCTGCCTTCACCGGGTCGTAGCGCCATGACCAAGAGAATCGCCTATCTGGGCCCTCCAGGCACTTTCACCGAGCAGGCGGCTATGCTACACGACGCCACCGCCCAACTCATGCCCTTTTCCAGCGTGCCTGCGGTGGCCGCCGCGGTTGACACAGGCATGGCCGATGAGGGCGTGGCGGCAATCGAGAACAGCCTTGAAGGATCAGTGCCGGAGACCCTCGATTTGCTCATCCACGAATCGCGCCTGGTCATACGCAAGGAGCTGGTGATTCCCATCGAGCACTGCCTCCTGGTGAAACCGGGCGCTCAGTACGGGGATATCAAGGCGATCTTCTCTCATCCGCAAGCCCTCGCGCAATGCCGCCGCTTCCTAGAGCGGTGTTTTCCCAAGGCGCAGTTGGTGGCTGCGCTGAGCACGACCGCGGCCGTGGAGCAAATGCTGGCCTCTTCGACTCCTGCGGCAGCCATAGGCAACGTGCGTGCCGCCGAAATCTATCATGCCGAGGTGCTGGCGCAGGGGATTCAGGACCAGGCGAACAATGTCACACGGTTCGTGGTGCTGGCGCTCACCGACCACGCCCCGACCGGCAACGACAAGACCTCGCTCAGCTTCTACATCGCCGAAGACAGGCCGGGGACGCTGTGCGACATCCTGCAGGAGTTCTCCAGCCGCGGCATCAACCTGATGAAGATCGAGTCGCGCCCGTCCAAGCAGACGTTAGGCCGGTATTTCTTCCTGGTGGACCTGGAAGGGCACCGGCAGGACAAAGCGGTAGCGGAGGCGCTGGATCAGGTGAAG
>JAUSJJ010000271.1 GCA_030647705.1 Dehalococcoidia bacterium | reverse complement strand
AGCTCGGCCCTGCCGAACGGCTTGACCAGATAGAAATCGGCGCCGGCATTGAGCGCCCTGGCCATGGTCTCCATCTCGCTGGAGATGCCCACGGCTATCACGGATGCCCGGGACATTTTCCGCAGCGCCAGCAGGTCCACTCCCCGGCCCCATGGCCATTCGTTTTCCTCGATGATGATCAAGCGGGGATGGATGTCCTCAGCCATGTCCATCAGCTCCGAGAACCCCTGGCAGGTTACCACGTCGAACCCGGCCTCCTTGAGCAGTTGAGCCATGTCCCGCAACGATGCCGCGACCTGGCTGCAAACGACCACTCGCACCCGATGGCCGTTTTGCCCGACGATCCCGGGATTAGCCCTGAAGGCCAATCCCGTTTCCACAACCTTTTCCAACACTGGGTAGGCTCCTTGTTACTGGCTACTGGCTACTGAATTCTCGCTCCAAGTAGTCAGCATTCAGAAGCCAGTAGAATCTACTGCTTACTGCCTTCTGTCTACTGAATCCTGAACCCTCCCGCCCCTGACCAACAGTTTAGCAAGGCAAGGTAAATAGCGCATAACAATTTGGTTAAATTTTGGTTAATGAACGGTCAAAACTTGGTTAAGGAGGATTGCCGGCGATAGGGCCATCCGGTGGTGAGTCGACTTTCTTGGAGGGAGAGTCCCGATTTTTCATACGGGATTCCGATGCAGTCGGAAAGTCAGGGTGGGGGCGCAAACTGACGGGCGAGGCGCTTTGGTTGCGCGATGCTCCCGGCGAACCAGTTACCAGGGAGCTTGCCGCGAAACGGTTGAGAATCCCTCTCAATCTCCCCCGTATCAAGTCCCGATTCCTTCGGGATGGCGACAAAGTCGCTCATACGGGGCAGGCTCTTTCTCAAAGGGAGAGACCAGAACCTCTCCCTTTGAGAAAGGGGGACGAAGGGGGATTTAGAGACGGTCCTGTGAGTTTCGCGGCGGTCTCGCTAGGAGGCGGGCTTGATGAACTTGTAGCCGATGCCGCGCTCCGTAAGTATCATCCTGGGAGTCTGGGGATCGTCTTCCAGCTTTTCTCTCAGCCTGTGGATATAAACCTTGAGATAGTAGGACTCCTGGCCGTATTCCTGTCCCCATACCTTGGTCAGCAGCACGTGGTGGGTCAGCGCCCGTCCCTCGTTCAATACCAGGTGATACAGGATGTCGTATTCGATAGGGGTGAGGTTGGCCAGTCTCTTCCCCTTCCAGACCTCACGGGTGGCGAAGTCCATGGAAAAGTCCCCGGCTATCATCGAACCCTCGGTGGCGGCGGAATCGGATCGCACCCTTCTCATCACCGACCTGACCCTGGCCAGCAGCTCGATGTGGCTGAAGGGCTTAGTCATGTAGTCGTCTGCGCCGAGTTCCAGGCCCCTCACTTTGTCTATCTCCTGGTCCCTTACCGTCAGCATCACCACAGGCACGTTGGAGAACTTGCGGAGCTGGCGGAGCACCTCGAACCCATCCATGTCCGGCAGGCCAACGTCCAAGATGACCACATCGGGGTTCTCTTTCTCCACCAGCTTCAACCCGGTGGCGCCGTCCCCTCCGGCGAGAACGATGGCCCCGGGCCAACGCAGTTCGAAGCAAAGAGATACTACCTCGATAACATCCGGGGCATCGTCGATTGCCACGACTTTCATCGTTCACCTCTCTCCAAAGGTATCGTGAAAAAGAAACTGCTGCCAGCGCCTTCCTGGCTGCGGACCCAGATCTTGCCCCCGTGGAGGTCCACCAGCGACTTGGCAATGGCCAGTCCGAGCCCGGCGCCCGCCGTCTCAGTGCCGCTCTTGCTCCTCACCCGGTGGAAAGGCTGAAACACGAGGGCTTGCTCCTGTTGGGGAATGCCGATCCCGTTGTCGGAGACTTCGAACAAGATATTACTGGAATTCAAGGTTGCGCGCAAGGTAATGACGCCGCCCCTGGGGGTGTATTTGTTCGCATTGCGCAACAGGTTGAGCAGTATCTGTTTGAATCTGTCCCCATCGACATACGCTTCCGGCAACGGAGAAGGGACTTCTCTGGCAAACCTCTGCTCGGAACCCTTGAAGGCCGGAGCGATCACGGACACGGCTTCTTCCACAAGCTGGCGAAGGTCGCGCGGCCCCGGGTTGAAATCCATGCTGGCGGTCTTCAGCCGGGCCAGGTCCAACGACTCGGTCGATAGCTTGTCCAGGGCATCGGCGCCGCGCCTGATGGACTGGATCAGCCGGACCCGGTTGCGCTGCCGGTGTTCCCCTTCCTCCTCTTCCAGGAGGCTGATGGCTGCCTTGATTGCCGTGATCGGTGTCTTTAGCTCGTGGGCCACGGTGAGCAACAAGCCGGAGCGGGCATCCTCGAGCTTCTCCAACTGGGCTACCCGCGCCTTCTCCATCGCGTAAAGAGTGGCGTTCTCCAGGTTGACTGCGAGCTGGCTGCTGATCACCTGGAGCATCCTGAAGTCCTCCCGGTAGTAGACCCTCTCCGAGAGCTTGTGGCCCAGGATGAGGATGCCCGTGAGGTTGCCGCGGCTTCTGAGCGGGACTATGAAATCCACCCAGCCTTCCAGCAGTTCCCTCTCCTGCCCCCAGACGCCCGCCAGTTCAGGTATGACATCCATGTCTTTCCAGCTCAGGGCGCCCTCATGATGCGCCAGCCAAACGACCAGCGGGCTCCTCCGGTGCAGGGTGATCGGCTCCGTGCCGTCCAACCCCACGGCCGAGACCTGGTTGAAAACGTCGGATTCGACCGAAGGCATGAGCAGGCATGCCTTCGAAGTCCCCAGCGCTCGCCTTACCCTCTGAAGTAGTGTGGACGCCAACTCTTCTGTGTCCACGATGGTCGCGGTGAGCCCGGAAAGGTCCTCCAGCGCTTGCAGCCGGTCGTAGTGGTTACGGTAGAACCGTGTGTCCACCAGGTCCTGCACCCGCTGCCAGATAGGCTGCAGCAGGAAACCCAGGACAATGAGGAGGGGGAGCTGCACCACCCAGGGGCTGACGGTACTTTGTTCCAGCACGCGGCCGAACAGGAAGATGACAGCCCCGTACATGCCGCCCACGACCACGCTGGTGAGACCGTAGGCCACCGTCTTGCGGATGACTACATTGATATCGAAAAGATGGTACCTGAGGACAGCCACGCTGGCCAGAGCGCAAAACGCTATGTTGCCGAAGATGGCCGTGGGGTACACCGTGGGCAGAACCTCGAATACACCCCCGGCCAGCGGCAATATCATGGCTATGGTGAGATAAAGGAGGCGGTTCCTTTCCTCATAGTCCGTGGAACTCCGGTAGGCACGGACCAGATTGTAGACGGCAACCAGGGACAGCAGATAGCTGAAGGCGATTACAAAATACATACCCGGGTTGAGCATCGGCGCGTAGCCGTAGGATTGCAGCTCCATCCGATCGACGAAGAGGTCGGTGCGAGTGAAAACGGCCACCCCGACCAGGGCGATGTAGCCCGCGATCAGGAGGCGGCTCTGGCCGCCCGGCCGCCGGGTCACCGCCAGCGAAAAGTGATAGTAGAACAGCCCGATGGCGAAGCCAATTGGCGTGAGCCACCTCTCCCACCAAAGCGCGCGCTCCACATCGGGGCTGGAGCGCATGGCGAAAATGAGCAGGGCCCAGAGGATCGTGCAGAACAGCAGCAGGGCAAAAGTGCGGTAGGCGGCTCCCCGCGTCCTCTTCAAGGACGTCACGAAGAGCAGTGCGGCGCCTATGGCTGCCGCGACAAGCGGTGGCAACAAGTAGGGAAGGTTCACTTGCTGAGCTGCAGGCTGAAGGACAACAGCCGCTGTATCATTGCGTCCGAAGCGTTCATGTGCGGCGGCTTCAGGTGAGCCAGGTCAGCCCCCTCCTTCTGTTTCTCCTGATAGTAGCTGCCGAAAGTGCCACTGGACAAGACCGTTACCTTCACCGGCTGCAGGTTGAGCCAGGAACCGATTTCCCGGTAGTCCGCATCCAGCTCCTGGAGCTTGTTGTCGATCACGTGGTCCAGGTTATCCTGCTGCTGGCCCTTCTTCATCTCCAAGTAAAGATGGAGGTAGGTCTTGTCGTGGTCGTACTCTTTGCGGGCCGTCCAGTCTTCGTACTTGACGCCGGACTCCGCGATTGCCCGCCAGACGGTCTTCTCATCGAGCTGAGTCAACCCGGCCAGGTCGATGACATCGTCGACCCTTGCCTTGAACTGGAACTGGGGCAGCTTCACTCCGGTATCCGGGTCTTCCAGCGCAGCCACGGTCAACAGATCGCGCATTCTATACCTGAGCAACGGCATGCCGTAGAAGTGAGTCACCACCAGTTCATAGTTCTTGCCTGTCTCTACTTCGTTGAGCAGGACCGTGGCGGGCTGATAGCCCTTATTCTGCTTCTCCTTCTGCCGTTCCTCTTCCGGTATGAACTCCAGAAACGCGATGTCCGGCACAAAAGTCATCCATTTCTTGTTCCAGGCCTGCAGCGCCATTGGGAACGCCTCCGTTGCGCCGTAGGCCTCATAGGGTTCCTTTCCCCAATAATAGGCGGTCTGCTCCTTATAGATGGCAGTGTCCGTGCCTCCTGTCATCAAGGCCTTGGGCTGCCACAGGTGCTTGGGCAGGATCGGGCCGGAACCCGCGCGCAGCTTGGCTCGGGCCAACCGCAGCAGGATGGCCGGGTGCAACATCGACCGGGACAGTTTCATCGTCCGCGCCTGACCGGACATCTGCTCCCCCACCTTCACCAGAACGCTGGCGATAGAGCTCACCTCATCGACGCCCGTCTTCAGCGCGGTCTTAAACCCTAGAGCAACGCGCCCCTGGAAGTCCAGTTGCTCGCTCACTTCCAGAGGCGGGATGATGCGGAAGGAGAAGCAGTAGGTCGCCAGGTAGTGCAGCGCGGTCCCAGAGATATACGGCCTTGGCGCCAACGCCAGCAGCAGCCGGTCTCCGGGGCGTATCACCACCTCTCCCTTTCGTCTCGCGCCGGCCAGGATCAATATGGCCAGCAGACGTCGAGAAGCGACGTCAAGCGCCCTTTGGGTATAGGGGATCCATTTGAAATTGCCACCCCGCCCGGAAGTGTGAGACCAGGCAAACGGCTTTTCGGCGAGGGCATCCTCCTGGCGGTTGCTCAGGTAGGGTTCGTAATCGTGGTAGGTGGTCAGGGGCGCCAGGCGACGGAACTCTTCGACGCTTTCAGGTTTGGCGCCGCCCATTATTTTTTGGCCCAGGGGGCTGGACCCCACCAGGCTAATCTCTTCCATGAGCAGGCTTTTCTGGGTCCGTATGAACTCGAGCATGGGGAGGTCCAGGAAACCGCAGTATCGCTGCCAGAGCTTATCCTCACTCAGATTGTGGAAAAACTCGTCTTCACGAAGCATGAAGGCCTCCCGATATGAAGTGGGCTCCCTGGTGACAACCGAGCCGGCACATACGAAATCCTAAATCCTAAACAATATCCAAGCCCCAGACTTCGCTCGGTCCGCTGCGGAATGGCCTCCTGCTAGCAGCGGGCCAACTTACTTCCGTCCGCAGACAATGAAGTCCTGATACAGGGTATCTTCCTCAATGCTGTACTCCGTCAACGGCATGGCAGCCAGCATTTCCTCCAGGCCCTCTCGCTTGTGGAACCTGCGGCGTCCCCGCAGCCAGAGCGCCGTGGGGCCATACAAGAAGGTGCCTCCCACGATCGCGGCGAGCTCCTTGGCCGCTTCGCCCGGTCTACCCCGGCGCAGGTTGCGCCCGATGTTCTTCCCTATGTCGGCCAGCAGGCCGAAGCTGCCTGAGCCGGACGGATAGGTCACCACAAACCTGCCGCCTGCCTTCAGCACCCTGATCACCTCTGCGGTCACCCGAGTGCTGTCGGGCACGAAGTCGGTCAGGTGCAGGCAAAGCACCCGGTCGAAGCTCTCGCCTGCGAATTCCAGCTTGCCTGCATCCATCCGGTGGAGTTCGATTTCCTTCCCCAGTTTCGACGCCTTGTTGGCAGCTCGGTTCAAGGCCTGCCTGGACATGTCCACTCCGGCCAGTCCTACCCGGCTGTTCTTGTTCAGGATGGCCGGAATCTCGTTCCCTGTCCCGATGCCCACACAAAGCACGCGGCACCCCGGCTGCAGATCGAGCCGTTCGATGCAGGACTGCTGGAGTCTTCTGTAAGGGCTGGTCCGAGCAGTAGTATAATCGTAAAGAGGGTTGTAAATATAGTTGAAATAAAACCCCAGCGTTCGGTCGCCAATTCCCACGCGAACAGTCTCCTCGGGCCTGTGCGGGTTCGAGCGGGGCCGCGCAGGATAGCCCGACCTCATCTGCCGCTTTCATGCCCCGTTCCGAACTTGCCCCTACATATTATAACGGGTCTGGCAAG
>JAUSJJ010000267.1 GCA_030647705.1 Dehalococcoidia bacterium | reverse complement strand
TCCGCGACAACGGCTGGCCGTGCGCCGTGTCCCCAGAACTGGGCAAGTTCCGCGGCCCCGGCCGGAAGGACGACCCCTGCCCCTACGCCACGCTGGTGATGCTCAAAGCGCTGTCCCAAATGCCGGAATGGCGCGACAGCGACGCCTGCCACTCCGGCGCGGAGGCACTACTGACGCTATGGTCGGAGCGCCGGAAGCGGCACCCCTACATGTTCTTCATGGGCACCGATTTCTGCAAGCTGAAGGCGCCGCTGGTCTGGTATGACATCCTGCACGTCACGGACGTGCTCACGCGGTTCTCGTGGCTGCTGGGGGACGCACGATTGCAGGAAATGGTCGGCATCGTGAAGGCAAAGACAAATGAGGACGGGCTTTTCACTGCCGAATCGGCCTGGAAAGCGTGGAGCGAGTGGGATTTCGGACAGAAACGCGAGCCGTCCCCCTGGCTGACGTTCCTGGTGCAGCGAATGCTCAGGCGCGCGAACCAGGCAGGCTAGTCACTCCTTCCTGATGACCCTGATCTCCCCCTCGATCTTGCCATCGCCGACGGTCAGAAGCCCGACGGTCGCCGGGACGCCCCATGAAGAATAGGCCTGCCCCGGATTGAGCACCAGCACCCCATTCATCATGCGTTTGTCCGCCTCGTGGGTGTGCCCGAAGACGAGGGCGTCCACGCCTCGGAACTCTGCCAGCAGCGCTTCCTCAATGCCGAAGGGCGGACCTCCCCAATGAGGGTGAGCTATGCCGATCTTCTTGCCGTCCACCTCCAGAATCTCCCGGGGGCGGATCTCGTTTCTGATGTCGTAGGGATCGACGTTGCCATACACCCCAACGAACCTGCGGGCCTTTGCCCGCAACCCGTCAAGCAGCGTTTTCTGAGTGTAGTCACCGCAGTGCACCAGGATATCCGCCTCATCGATGGCCAGCAGGACGCCCGGTTCAAGCTGATTGACGAGCCCGGCATGGGTATCGGAAATCACCAGAATCCTGGTCACGGTGCGCAGGCCCTCTTCAGTCCGTCAATTCCACCACGGTGGCGCCGTCGCCGCCTTCAAAAGAAAACGCCGGGCGGAACGACTTCACCAAGGGGTGACGTTTCAGCTCACGCCGCACGGCGAGCCGCAGCGTTCCAGTGCCCTTGCCGTGAACAATGCGTACGCTGTGCAGACCGGTCTGATAGACCTCATTCAGATAATCGTCCATCTTGCACAGGGCCTCGTCCGTGGTAAGGCGGTGCAAGTCCAATTCAAGTCCCAGGAAGTCCATGTTTTCCTCGTATCGCAAATAAGTCGCCCATTTATTCTACAGCCTGAGGGCACATCGGTCAAAGAACGCCGCGACCATCCCCCTTACCCCCAGCAGGAATATCCTGCACCTCTATTGAGACAGACTCTTCCCACCTGCCCTACTCGGCAAATCCCTCTCAATCTCCCTTTCGCAAAGGGAGATGCCCCTCTTCCCCTTTGAAAAAGGGGGCCGGTGGGATTTCGGCGACCCTTCACGACTTCCGCAGGACACCGCGTTCCCCGTGAGCTGTTGACGGCAGGCCGAAAGTAAGCTAACCTCTTGTCGAATCAGATAGTCACGCGAGGAGGATGATCCTTGGCTAGAATAGACGGCCGCCGTAACGACCAGATCCGGCCGGTGCGCATCACGCCCGGTTTCCTGGCTTTCGCCGATGGCTCAGCCCTGATCGAACTGGGAGAGACCAAGGTGCTTTGCGCCGTAACGGTACAGGACTCGGTGCCACCCTTCCTACGCGGCAAGGGCAGCGGCTGGATCACTGCCGAATACAGCATGTTGCCGCGCTCCACCAACACGCGCACACCCAGGGAATCGGTCACGGGCAGGATCGGCGGAAGGACGCACGAGATACAGAGGCTTGTCGGCCGTTCGCTTCGGGCTGTGGCCAACCTGGCGCACCTTGGTGAGCGCACCCTGATGGTGGACTGCGACGTGATCCAAGCCGATGGCGGCACCCGGACCGCGGCCATCACGGGCTCCTACATTGCGCTGTCACAAGCCATCCACACCATGATCGGTAAGAAGCAAATCGTGGTGTCGCCTCTGCAGAGCGCCGTAGCTGCCATAAGCCTGGGTGTCGTCGACGGAGAGGAGCTTCTCGACCTTTGCTACGCCGAGGACAGCCGCGCCGAGGCTGACTTCAACGTGGTGATGACTGGCCGGGGAACGTTCGTGGAGCTACAAGGGACTGCGGAGATGAACCCATTCTCCAGGGACACTGTGGACTCACTGATGGTGCTGGCCGAGACGGGAATCAAAGAGCTGCTTCAAGTCCAGGAGAAGGTACTGCAGTCACTGGGGATATAGCGAAACCCGAATGACGGAAGTTGTGACCTCTCCCTGTCCCTTTCCCGCCTGCGGCGGGAGAGGGGAAAAGAAGGGGTGAGGTTGCCGGAGTGCCGATATCCCAGAAAGGCGAGCGGCCCCGCAGTCTCCAGCGCTGAGCAGCACCCGCCGACATGGATTGCCTCTTCCTCAAGCGGCGAGAGGACTACCCTCACCCTGGCGGCCTGCCCGACTACAGCTTCACCACCCTGGCCGTGTATACGTCCGGTATCGCCAGTAACTCCTGCCGGGAAGCATCGGTCAGCGGTTCGTCCAGGCTCAGCACCATCAGCGCCCGCCCCCTTGGGGTGATACGCGCCACCTGCATGGAGCTGATGTTGATATTCGCTTTGCCCGTGACGTTGCCCACAGAGCCGATGATCCCCGGGCGGTCCTTGTGGTCGCAGAAAAGCCAGTAGCCTCCGGCAGGCGTCAGATCGATCCAGTAGCCATTGACCATGACTATGTGGGGCTCTCCCCTGAGCTGC
>JAUSJJ010000265.1 GCA_030647705.1 Dehalococcoidia bacterium | reverse complement strand
AGACGCCTGGACAAGTTGCAAAGGCCGATTATCCGTTCAAGAGCTGGCTGGATGTGGTCAAGGGAGGCAGGCCGTGAATGTGGCCCATCCATCCAAACAGAACAGTACCGAGCAAACTGAGACGCCGAAGGCCGACGAAGTTGTGTGAACCAGTGAAAGGGAAGGCGAGGACGGAGAACGCGCGGGAAGACTTCGGTTGATGGGCAGGCCCCATCCGCCTCAGACGGACGCTGCCCCAACTCAGCGGGAAGTTTCGGGCTTCGGCTCACGGCCCATGAGCTCGGTAATGGCCTGTCGCAACCCCAGCCCCTCGAACAGCACCCGGTAGATCTGCTCGGTGATGGGCATCCCAATACCCATGCAATGCGCCATCTGGCGCGCAGCGGCGGTGGTGGTAATGCCCTCAGCGACGCCCTTCATAGAAGAAGTCACTTCGTCCAGCGAGCGTCCTTTGGCCAACTCGCAGCCAAGGAAATGATTGCGGCTAAGGGAGCTGGAGCAGGTGGCCACCAGATCGCCCAGCCCAGCTAGGCCGGCCAGGGTAAGCGGTTTCGCTCCCATGGCCACACCCAGCCTGGAGATTTCAGCCAGGCCGCGCGTCATAAAACCCGCCTTTGCGTTGTCGCCGTAGCCCATTCCGTCGCTCATGCCGGCGCCGAGCGCGATGATGTTCTTCAAGGCTCCCCCCAGTTCGACCCCGACGACATCGTCGGAGGTGTACACCCGAAAGGAGGGGGACATCATAATCTGCTGAGCGTTCCTGGCCACGTCTTCGTGCCGCGCCGCTATGACAGAGGCCGCCGGCAAACCCCTGGCGATTTCCAGGGCCAGATTCGGCCCTGAGAGGACTGCGATGTTGTTATGTAAAGATATGGGCAGCTCATCGGCGATTACCTCAGACATGCGCTTCCTGCTGCCTACCTCCAACCCCTTCACCCCGCTCAGAACGATCATCGCTCCGCCGATGTGCTTGCCGACGGCCTTCACGTTTTCGCGCAGGCTCTGTGACGGGACGGCGAAGATGACCATTGCCGCGCCCCGCAAAGCAGAGGCCGCCGAAGCCGTAACCAGAAGCCCGTCGGGGAAAGGAAAGCCAGGCATCATTCTGGAGTTCTGCCGGTCGGCCCGCAGCCGGCGTGCCTCGGCCTCGGTGCGTGCCCACATGGAGACCTCGAACCCGCGCCGGCTTAGCATGATAGCCTGGGTCGTGCCCCAACTGGTAGTGCCGATCACGGCGACCTTCACAGCGATACCTGCCTTCGCTTGCCTCTCTCCCCCATGCGGTGTTCAGTGCCTGCCATGAGTCGCAATACATTGTCCTTGTGCCGGAAGATCAGAATGGCGCCGCCCACCAACGCGAATGCGAGATACGGCCACGGTTCTGCGCCGAGCAGCACAAAAGACACCAGCCCCACAATCATGGCCAGCGTCCCCAAAATGGAACCCAACGAGACGTATCGTGTGAGCGCCACGACCACTGCGAAAACGCCAAGCGCCATAAGCCCCACCCAGGGCGCCATAATGAGCAGAGCCCCCACCCCGGTGGCAGAGCCCTTCCCGCCCCTGAAGCCGGCGTACACCGGCCAGCTATGCCCCACGATGGCCCCAATCCCGGCCAGCGCCTCGGCCCAACTGGACTGAGGTACCAGCCACCACGCCAGAAGCACGGGGGCCATGCCCTTGCCCAGATCGCCGAACAGAACCAGCAATGCAGCCACGGGGCCGGCTGTGCGCAGCACATTGGTCGTCCCTGTCGCCCCGCTGCCGTAGTCGCGGACGTCGACGCCGCTCAACACCTTGCCCACTATGACCCCGAAGGGTATCGCGCCGATCAAGTAGCTGAGCAGGGCCAGCGCCAGGAAAACCGCCGCCGTCATGCCTCTTCCTGACTCCTGCCCCTGAATATCATGCGGATGGCGGTCCCCTCAAAGCCGAAGGCATGGCGCACCTGGTTCTCCAGGTAACGCCGGTAGGAGAAATGGACGATCTTGGGATCGTTCACGAAGAACACGAACTCAGGCGGGCTGACATCGGACTGAGTGGCATAGAGTACCTTAAGCCGCTTCCCGTGCGTGGTAGGCGGCGCATGGGCCGCTGTCACGTCCTGGATAAGCTTGTTCAACACAGCCGTAGACACCCGTTTCTGTCGCTCGCTCTGCACCTGCATGGCTGCGGCGAGCACTTTGTCGACGTCCTTGCCCGACAGCGCTGAGACGAAGAGTATGGGGAAATGAGTGAAAAACCGGAGCCTGGCTTTGATCAACGAAGTGCACTCATCTACGGTAGTGCCCTTCTCACGCGCCAGATCCCACTTGTTCACCACGTAGATCAGGCCTTTGTAGGCGTCCCTGGCATACCCGGCGATATGGGTGTCCTGCGCCGCGATGACTTCTTCGGTATCGGTGACCAGTACCACTATGTCAGCCCGATCTATGGCGCGCTGGGCGCGCATCACGCTGTAGCGCTCCACTCCCCTGTCTACCCGCCCTCGGCGCCGTATGCCCGCGGTGTCTATCAACACCACTGGCTGGTCTTTGTAGCGAAAAAGGGTATCGATGGCATCCCTGGTCGTGCCCGGCGTACCGTCCACGATGACCCGCTCTTCTCCCAGGATGGCATTGACCAGCGCCGACTTGCCGACGTTGGGGCGCCCTACAATGGCAATCTTGACTGCGACGGGCGGCGCTTCTTCCTCTGCGGCAGCGGGCAGCAAGTCCAACACGCTGTCCAGAAGTTCCGCCACGCCAAGGCCGTGATGCGCCGAGATGGGCAACGGATCGCCCAACCCCATCTCGAAGAACTGGACAGCATCTCCGCGGCGCTTCTCGTTGTCAGCCTTGTTCACCGCGAGCAATACCTGCTTACGAGAGCGCCTCAGGATCTCGGCGACCTCCTGGTCGGGAATGATCACCCCGTCCTCGACGTCCACCACGAACACGATCACACTCGCTTCCGCGATGGCAGATTCCACCTGCTCTTTGACCTTCTGCGAGATGACTGTGCCCGGCGTCAGTTCCAGGCCGCCCGTATCCACCACGGTGAAGTTTCGCCCACCCCAGGACGCATCCCCATAGATGCGGTCACGTGTGGTGCCCGGAACGTCTTCGACTATGGCCCTCTGATGCCCGATAAGTCGGTTGAAAAGAGAGGACTTCCCCACGTTGGGGCGGCCCACGATAGCGACGATTGGTAGAGTCATGGCTTGCTCAGCAGCTTGGCCAGAATGGCCTTTTGAATGTGAAGGCGGTTTTCCGCCTGGTCGAACACTACGGACTGAGGAGAATCAACGATTCCCTCCGCAACCTCTTCTCCATGGTGGGCGGGCAGCGGGTGCATGAAGATAGCCTTCTTCTTCGCCAGCCCCAACAGGCGCGCATTCACCTGGTACCCGGCGAAGTCCCTGCAGCGCTGCTGCTTCTCCGCTTCTTGCCCCATGCTGGTCCAGACGTCTGTGTAGATAACATCAGCCCCTTTCGCCGCCTTCTCCGGCTCTGTCACGCACTCGATTTCCGAGCCGCTTTCGGCCGCGGCCTTTTTGGCCAGGCGCAGCACCGGACTCTGAAGCTCATAGCCCGGAGGACTGGCAATCCTGAAGTTGGCTCCGGCCAGGCAAGCCGCCAGAAGCAGGCTGTTGGCTACGTTGTTGCCGTCGCCGATGTAGGCTATGGTCACACCCTTGATGGCTTTCTTCTTCTCCTGTATGGTCAGCAGATCGCCCAGCGCCTGACACGGGTGCTCGTAGTCGGATAGCGCGTTGACCACCGGCACAGAGGCATGGCGGGCCAGCCCCTCCACCGTGGCGTGCGAGAAGGTGCGAGCGGCGATGGCGTTCACGAAACGGCTGAGCACACGGGCCACATCCGCCACAGGTTCGCGCTTGCCCAACCCGACCTCGACATCTGAAAGATACAGGGCCCGTCCGCCGAGCTGGTACATCGCCATCTCGAAACTGACCCTGGTGCGAAGAGAAGGTTTCTCGAAGACCAGGGCCAGCGCCAGTCCGGCCAGGATGGGCTTCGAGCCTCTGCTTTTCATCCGGCGAGCACTTTCGATCAGCTCCTCGACCTCAATAGCAGACAGGTCGGCTATCGAAAGCAAGTCCTTCGTCATGAATTCACCTCAAACACAACCTTACGGCATAGTATATTATAGTATAATCTTAGCGAGTTCAACCAATTCCCCCGTCGAGGAGGGCCCGTGAAGCAGATCGAGAGACTGTACCTGCCGGCGGTGGTGTTTCTGATACTCGCCATCGCCGCAGGCGCCGGCCTGCTCGCTTACCGCGCCACCGCAGGAGAGCCCGCATTGGAGATAACCGCGGCCACGCCGTCGCCAAGCGCGCAGAAGATCAACGTCCAGGTCACCGGCGCTGTGGCCAACCCCGGCGTCTACTCACTGCAAAGTGGGGCCACGCTCGACGACGCCGTGCGGGCAGCCGGCGGGGCCGCCTCAGATGCCGCCTTGAGCCACGTCAACCTCGCTCGCCGGGCCAGAGACGGAGACCAGCTTCACGTCCCCACATCGGGAGAGGTCCCTCAGAAGGTCGATATCAACACCGCAGACGCCTGGCTTCTGGAAGCGCTGCCCGGCATCGGCGAAGAGCTGGCCAACCGCATCATAGACTACCGCAGGCAAAACGGCCCGTTCACCCGCATTGAAGACCTGACCCTGGTCAAAGGGATCAGCTCTGCCGTGTACGGCAGACTGAAAGACAGAATAGCCGTCAACTAGCTATGACAGCCATCTATCTGGGACTATCCTGGATCGCCGGCATCTTCCTGGGAGCCCAGGTTGCCCTGTGGGTCAGCCTGGGCATCGCCATTGGCGGCGCCTTGTCCTGCGCAATGCTGTGGCGGCACAAGGCGGCCACAGTTATCGCCCTGCTCTGCCTGGCTGCGTTCGTCGGCGGAGCGCTGCGCTTCCAGTTCGTCCCGATGGGAGACGACCTGCAGCAATACCGGGGCGACGTGGAGGTCAAAGGCATTGTGGCAGCAGACCCTGAGCCCGGAGACCGCACCACTGCGCTGTACCTGAAGGCAACCCAGATCAACCGCGACGGGCAATGGCACGATACCTCTGGCGGCCTGCTGGCCTACGCCCCAAGATACCCGAAACTCGATCCTAGCCGCGAGTTCCCTTACTACCGGTACGGCGACCTGCTTAGCTTCAAAGGCACACTGGTGGCGCCCTCAGACTCGGAGAGCTTTGCTTACGGCGAGTATCTGGGACGGCGCGGCGTCTACTCCATCATGCGGCAACCCGTCGAGGTTGACCTCCTGGCTTCGGGCCAGGGTTCCAGGCCCATCGAGTTGCTCTACCAGCTCAGGAACCAGCTTTCAATGTCGCTGGAGAGGGCACTGCCACAGCCACAGAGTTCACTGGCTCAAGGCATACTCCTGGGCAAACGAAGCGACATCCCTGATGACCTGAGGCAAGACCTCTCAGCGACCGGAACCTGGCACATCATCGCCATATCGGGCCAGAACTTGAGCATCATCGCCGGCATCGTGCTGGCAGCGGCAGCCTGGCTGTGCGGCAGGCGGCGCTTGACCTATCTCTTGCTGACCCTGGGCCTGGTATGGGCCTACACCGCCCTCACCGGAATGAGCTCATCCGTGCTGCGGGCAGCCATCATGGTCAGCTTGTGGCTGGCGGCGGAACGGATAGGCAGGCCAAACAGCGCTGCGACATCCCTGGTGCTGGCGGCCGCAGTCATGGTGGCATTCAGCCCTCAGTCCCTGTGGGACGTGGGCTTCCAACTCAGCTTCGCCGCCATGGCCGGACTCATCTTCCTGGCGCCTCGCCTGCAGGCGTTGGGCAAGGACATGCTGGACGAGCGCACAGGATGGCTGACACCCCTCGCCGCATTGACCATCGACGCCTTCGCCGTGACGCTGGCAGCCACTGTCTTCACCTTGCCAATCATCGCATTCACCTTCGGCAGGATTGCGCTGGTCGGGCTACCGGCGACCCTGCTGGCACTGCCTGCTTTGCCCGCCATCATTGTGACCTCGGCGCTCACCTCGGTCGCCGGGCTATTGTTCACGCCTTTGGGACAGGTCCTTGGATGGGTGGCATGGCTGTTCATCACCTACATGCTCAAGATCATCGAGCTATTCTCAGCGATGCCGTTCGCCTCCATCGGGATGGATGAGTTCCCCCAGGCGCTGGTCTGGGCGTACTATTTCGTGCTGGCAGCGCTGCTCTGGGCAAGCTCAGCGAACAGGATGACGGGCCTTTCCAGCATAACAGGTTGGATGAGGGCTATTCCCGTGAAAATAGGCCAGTTGCCACGGCGTTACGTCCTGCTGCCTTTGCTCCTGACAGCAGCGCTGGTCTGGGCCGCGGCATTGGCCGGGCCGGACGACGAGCTGCACGTTTCGTTTCTCGACGTGGGCCAGGGAGACGCCGCACTGGTGCAGGCAGCAGAAAAGACCATCCTCATCGACGGCGGCCCCAGCCCCGAGGCCCTGCGCCTGCAGTTGGGGAAAAGGCTGCCCTTCTGGAAACGGAGCATTGACCTGGTCATTCTCAGCCACCCGGACGAAGACCACGTTGCCGGGCTGGTGGAGGTGGCTCGACACTACCAGGTGAAACAGGTATTGGAAGGCGGCGCCGGAAGCGCCGGATCAGCCTACCGCGAGTGGCAGCGTCTGCTTGAAGAGCAGAACGTCCCGCGAACGCAAGCCCGGTACGGCCAACGCATCGACCTCGGCGATGGAGCGTGGATAGAGGTGTTGAGCCCCGACCTCACCATCCCGGTCAACCCTGATATCGACCCCGACAACTACTCCGCGGTGGTCAGGCTTGTATCGAACAAAGTGAGCTTCCTCTTCACGGGCGACATACGCTTCGAGGCCGAGCGGGACATAGCGTACCAGGGCGAGGCGCTGAGCAGCACCGTGCTCAAGGTCGCTCACCATGGCAGCGTCACCTCAACGTCTGGCGACTTCCTGGACCAGGTCAGGCCCCAGGTGGCGGTTGTTTCAGTGGGGGCGGGGAACCCCTTCGGCCATCCCTCGGATGAGGTGTTGGTGAAGCTCCGCAACGTGCAGGTATACCGCACCGACATGCAAGGCACCATCGAGATGACCACTGACGGTGAAAGGTTGTTGGTGAAGACGGATGGACGCTGATAACCCGCTTTACTTCGCAACGGCGCGCGAATGGCGCGACTGGCTGCAGCACAACCACGACAAGGAGAAGGAAGTCTGGCTGGTCCACTACAAGAAAGGCAAAGGCAAGGCCGGCCTGAGCTACCTCGATGCGCTGGAGGAGGCACTCTGCTACGGCTGGATAGATGGCAAGCTGAGGCGGATTGACGATGAGAAGTTCATGTTGAGGTACTCTCCACGCAAGCCGAATAGCGTATGGTCGCTTGGCAACAAGGAGAAGGCCAAGGCGCTCATCGCGGCAGGCCGGATGGCGCCGCCGGGGTTTGCCTCCATCGAAGCAGCCAAGAAGAGCGGCCGCTGGCAGGCAGCCTACACAGACAGAAGTGAAGAGAAGATGCCTGACGACCTGAAGGATGCATTGGCTCAGAACGGCGCTGCCTTCAACAACTTCCAGTGCCTTGCCATCAGCCACAAGAACGCGTACATACGCTGGGTGAACGAGACCAAAATGGAGGAAACCAGGAAGAAACGAATCATGGAGGTGGTGAAACGGGTTGAGGCGAA
>JAUSJJ010000126.1 GCA_030647705.1 Dehalococcoidia bacterium | reverse complement strand
CCGAAACCCGTCCCATCCAGCGCCACCCCGATGGCCGGGCCTCTGAGACCGTTATCGGCCAGGCAACTAGCGATATGGGCGTGGTGATGCTGCACGGGGACAAAAACGATTCCTTTGGCCTGCGCCGCCATCTCCAGCGCGTACTTGGTGGAAAGGTACTCCGGATGCATGTCGTAGGCCACGACCTCGGGTTCTATGCGAAACAGCTTCTGGTAAAGCTGTATGGTGTTCTCGAAGTGCTCCAGCGTCTCCAGGTTCTCCAGGTCGCCGATGTGCTGGCTGAGGAAAGCGTACTCGTCCCTGGTCAGGCAGAACGTGTTCTTCAGCTCCGCGCCACAGGCCAGCACCTGTTTCGCTTTGAAAGGCAGCCGGACCGGGTTGGGTGCGTAGCCGCGCGCCCGCCTGATGAGTTGCGGCTTCTCACCATCGACGATAGCCACGCTGTCGTCATAGCGGGCGTAGATGCCGCGATTGTGCAGCAGAAAGTAGTCCGCGATGCCCTTCAGCCTGCGCAGGGCCTCGTCGTTGTCTTTGGCGATGGGCTCTTCGCTCAAGTTGCCGCTGGTCATCACCAGCGGCAAGGCGACCTCTCTGAGCAGGATGTGGTGCAACGGGGTGTAGGGCAGCATCACCCCCAGGTAGCTCAGGCGTGGCGCAACCTCCGGCGATACCCAGGACGTGTCGCATTGCTTCACCAGCACGATGGGGCTCTGGTGGGAAGTCAGCAGGTCTGCTTCCGCCGGTGAGACAAAGCAGCGCCGTTTCACCTCTTCCAGTGAGGCGGCCATAATGGCGAAGGGTTTAGAAGGTCGCCGCTTTCTCTCCCTGAGCAGGCTGACAGCCGTGGCATTAGTGGCGTCGCACGCCAACAGGAAGCCACCCAGTCCTTTGATAGCCACGATTCGGCCCTCTTTGAGCAGCCGCGCTATCTCTCCCAGTGGGTCATCCGCCGGGACGATGTTGCCCACGGAGTCCACGAGTTGCAGGCTGGGCCCGCAACGGGGACAAGCGTTGGGCTGGGCATGAAAACGTCGGTCCAGGGGGTCTTCGTACTCATGCTGGCACTGCGGGCACATCTTGAATGTCCGCATGGTGGTCTTGGGCCGGTCGTAGGGAATATCTTCGATGATGGTGAAACGGGGGCCGCAGTTGGTGAAGGGATAGCGGTAACGCCTGTCCGATGGGTCCAGCGTCTCCTTTAGGCACGGCTGGCATGTGGCAATATCAGGTGAAACGAGCTGGTACTTGCCAGCCTCCGCGACGCTCTCCCGGATCTCGAATCGCAAGTAGCCAACGACTGGAGCGCTGCCGGTCGATATGCCTTCGACGCGGGACAACGGCGGAGCCAGCGCTTTCAGGTCGATCAGGAAGTCGTGAATAACGGCCTGATGGCCTTCGACATCTATCTTGACGTCACCGGAGGTATTGCACACCCAGCCCTTCAAACCGTGTTTAGTGGCAATCTGGTAGACGAACGGGCGAAAGCCGACCCCCTGGACAACACCCCGGACGCTGACCGTCATTCTGGAGATGCCGCCGGGCGACCGTGTTCCGGTGTTCAGAGATCGATCAAGGCTTCTGGCCATTGACTTCTCCCCGCCAAACCGTGTGAGGGCGACCTTTGGGCGACCGGCCCGCAGGGCAGGTACTACTCCGGACCGGACTTCAAGTCTATCGCTCGGCGCACAAGAAGTCAAATCCGGTCGTGTTTCGGGAACCGTCAGTTCGGCGGAACAAGATCCACGCAGCGACAGACGTCGAGGAGTGAAGCGACATCCTGCCAATGAAAAAGGGTATTGCGCATTCAACTGCACGAATACCCTCTGTCCGTCCGCCTTCTCTGCGGCGACCGCTATCCCAGCGCTGCAGCGCCATCTGTGTCCCTCGATAGCCGGCGCTTGCGGGCTTGACGCGCCGGCCATCAGCCCCGGGACAGCTTCCGCAGAGAAAGCTGGGCTTGTATGGACTCGGTGCCGCCATCACATCTGATTCAGCATCCGCCATACCCCCCGGCCAAAGCGCACTACACCTTGAAATCCCCCCCACAACGCTGCCGCCGCAATGGCCGTGACTGCCAGGGCTACTACCACTAATGCAGCTACTCCCATGGTTCACCTCCCGGCTTGCGCCATTCGCTCAGCTTTCTTCACCCGTGCCGCCCATTTCCTTCACCGCCGACTGCTCACCCCGTCCCTCCAAAGCCAGACCCACTTGCCGGCAGGCCGTCCGCAATCCGCTCATGCCGCAGGGCGGCGCGCGTTCACTTCATCGCCAGCCTTTCCCTGCGCAGCCCCCCGGCGGGACGAGCCATCCGGCGCCGCGCGGGCGCCCACCCTAGCAGCGACGTCCTGGCCGCCTTTGCCTGACCTCCCTCTCGTAACAAGCATCCACAACACTGCGAAGGAGAAGAACGCACTGATGGCTATGACGTACTCCCACCCTTTTGTGTACCTGACGAAATCAATGAGCGTGTTCATCGGTCCCTCCTCTAGGCATGTTAATGCTCCGCGGGATAGTCGGGATGCTCGTACAGGATAGGCATCCGGTTGACGATCCAACGAAAGGCGAGCAAGCCGACAGTAACAATGGCTAACGTTATGGCGATCTCCGTCCACTTGGGCACATATCGCTCGGGGGCGTTCCAGTTGAACGAGATGATCGAAACGTTCAGCCGGTTGATCACCACGCCGATGACGGTCAGCATGGCGGTCAGCCGGACCGCGGTCGCATTCCTCTTGTTGGCTGCCCACAGGAACAGGAAGCAGGGCAGCAGGACGAAGCCCAGTATCTCCACCAGGAACCAGTAGCCCAGATTCGTGTTCAGCAGGCTCCAATTGTCGCCGTGCATGACTCCGATGATCTTTAGCCAGAAGTAGACGAACAGCACGATCGCTCCCGCCTTTCCCAGGCCCAGGGTCAGTCCCTCCAGCCTCCTGGTGTGTTCGGGTCCCGACTGGCCGTTGAAGACCCGATGGGACAGCATGCTCTCCACGATGACCATGGACAGTCCGGCAATGATGCTGGTGACGAAGAAGAACAGCGGCAGAAGCGGCGAGTACCACAGCGGATGGACCTTTCCCGGCATTAGCAGGAACAAGGCGCCCAGAGCGGACTGATGTAGGGTGGAGAGTACCACGCCAAGTACCGTGGCCCCGATCGTCAGCTTGACCGCCAACTGCCGAATCCTCTTCAGGCCGAGCCATTCGAACAGGGCCGGAGCGAACTCCACGAACTGGCAGGTCAGGTACAGCAATACGTGCCAGGCCACCAGGAACAGGACGGAGGCTACGCCTCCCACCGTGACGAAGATCGGGAACGGCAGTCTCCACGGACGCCCCAGGTCAAACAGCAGGCCGATCACCACGAAGGTGTAGCCCAGAAAACCCGTCAGGATGGCCGGGCGGACGATGGGGCCGTACTGGCGCATGCCGAAGATGTAGACCGCGGCCCCCACCACGTATCCTCCGGCAGCCAGGGCGACGCCGCTCATTACGTCGAAGCCGATCCACAGACCCCAGGGGTTGATGTCAGTCAGGTTGGTTGTGGCGGCCAGGCCCTGTGCAAAACGGGCGACCGCTACGGGGATGCCCACGGCGAGTATCACCGCCGCAATCAAGTTGAACGGCGTGAGCAGCGACCTCAGATAATCGCCGAAGGTCTTGCCCATGAACAACTGGTCCTTGAACCATGGCAGGAACGGTCCTCTGGCAGGGATCTGTCTGGTAGTCATTTCCTCACCTCGGTTTCACTCTCCGTCGCAGCTTCGACCTCTGGTTTCGCGTCCCGGCGGTTGACCATGTAGCGTATGCCCATGAGCAGGGCCGGCCAGATTGTTATGACAAGTGGCACGCCCAGCAACCAGTCTCTGGAGAATTCTGGGTACGGGGTCGTTCCCAGGCCGGTCGGCAGCGCCAGTTGATCGAAGGGCACCGCCGCCAGGTAGAGCCAGCTCGCGCCGCCGGCTTCCGTTTCGCCGAATACGTGATTGACGTACTTGTCGGGATTGGCGCTGATTCTCTGGTGGGCTAGTGTAGTGTCTCATAAACAGCTTTACAATGAGCGAGCTTATCGAGGATAGACTGAGCCGAGGCGTGCCACACGAATGGTTTGGGAGCGGCATTAGAGGCTCCAAGATACGCTTTGA
>JAUSJJ010000257.1 GCA_030647705.1 Dehalococcoidia bacterium | reverse complement strand
GATGCCAGAAAGTCAGCGGTGCTGGCTGCCTGGATGGTCTGGTCCTCATCCACCACCAGCACCTTCTTGCCCACCTGGACTTTGCCCGTCAGGACGTCTTTCACCTGCACCACGTTGCTCTGGTCGGCGCCGGATATCTTGTATATGGTCAAAGGCAACGGGATGGAGCCTGTGGCAACGACAACCGCCTCGGGCTTCAGGCGCCTCACGTCGTCCGCGGTGACTTCGGTATTCAGGTGAACGTCCACCCCTGCCTGTTTCATCTGATAGGTGTAGTACCGCCCCACCTCGGCAAAGTCCAGCCGGCCGGGCGCCTTGGCAGCCACGTTGGTCATGCCTCCGAGTTCTGAGCCTTTTTCATACAGCGATACCTCATGGCCGCGCAGCTTGGCCACACGCGCCGCTTCCAGACCTGCCGGGCCACCGCCTATCACCATCACCCTCTTCTTTACTTTCGCCGGCTCCAGGTCGAGCCAACCCGGCTCCGTCTCTCTGCCCACTACCGGATTGATGGCGCAGGTCATCCCCGTGGCCAGCCTTCGGCGTCCCCAGCACCCTTCGTTGCAGCCCAGGCACTTCCTGATCTCCTCCAGCCGACCCTCCCTGGCCTTGTTCGGCCACTGCGAGTCGCAGATCAGCGCCCGGTTCGTGCCGATCAGGTCGGCCTGGTTGTTCTCCAGAATCTGCTCGGCCTGCTCCGGGTCATTGATCCTGCCCACGCACATCACCGGGATGTCCACCGCCTGCTTGATGGCTGCAGCACAGTAGACGAAGTTGCCTACCGGGAAGTACATGCTGGTGCAGAGCGTTGCCGCCGAGCGGAAGACACCCACCGTCACGTCAACCCAATCCAGATTCCCTGCCTTGACCAGAAGCGGCGCCATCTCGACCATGTCCTCGAGCGTGTAGCCGCCCTCGCAGAACTCGTCTCCTGAGACCCTGATGCCCACCGAGTAGTCATCGCCGACAGCCTGTCGCACCGCCCGGATTACCTCTACAGGGAAACGGAGTCTGTTCTCCAGGCTGCCTCCATATTCATCGGTACGCTGGTTGGTCAGAGGCGACAGGAACTCGTTCAGCAGATAGCCGTTGGCTACGTGCACCTCAACACCGTCGAACCCGCCCTCCCGTATGACCTTGGCCGCCTCGGCATACAGGCCCACGAACTCATGTATCTCATCGGCGGTGAGCTCATGAGGAATGCGCCAGCAGTGGTGAGAAGGGAACGCCGAGGGAGCATAAGGGGTGGGGAAATCGATGACGTCATTGGAAGCCCCTGCAACCTCAGAACCCATATTCATGATCTCTGTGGTACAACAGGCGCCATGCCGGTGGATAGATTCCGTGACGTTCTTGTAGTACCCCAGAAGCTCCTTGTACTTGAACTGGTTCTGGCCGGGAATAAGAGAAACGGCGGTGGCCTGGGTGCCTATCCATGCAGCGCCGCCACGGGCCCGCTCCTCCCAGTATGCGGCATGTTTGGGGCCGGGCATGGCCACGGGCAAACCCTTGATGCTGCCCTCGGGGAAATTCCCCCCGTGAGGCAACGAGCAGATGCGGTTCCGCAGTTGCATCCGGCCCACTTTGATCGGTGAAAATAGTTTGTTGAATCGGTCAGCCATTAGTTACCTTCCAGAGAAAAGTCTTGGTCAGCCCCCTAAATCCCCCCAGTCTTGGGGGACTTTCAAGGCTGGGGGACACCCCCAGACCCCCGGCATGTGAAATCCTGCACCCTTTTCTTCATGGGCGGCAACCAGACAAGTCAACTTGATATTGGCCTCCCCCATCAAGAGATGCAGGGGATTCCTGTGCGCCGCTTGCGACTGCAACCAGGTACTACCGACCCGGGGTGCGGAAAGCGCTCTTGGTCGACCGCTGCACCAGTTCCACGACCACGCCCCCGACCTTGTCGGTCGCCAGGTAGGCGTGTCCGCGGTCGCCGTCTTTCTTGATGGCGTACTGGAGCGGCTTGACGCCCTGCTTTTCCAGGTCCGCCACTCTCTGCTTCAAATCAGTAACATCGTAAGCCACGTGATGCAGTCCCTCTCCATGGGCCTTCAGGAAATCGGCATGTATGGGATGGCCTTCGCCAACCTCGATAAGCTCTATCTCCAGGCCTCCCAGGTCGGCAAAGGCCACTTTGAGGGTGAACCGCCCTTGCCCCGTCATCACTTCGTCCTTCTCGTATGTGCTGTCTAATGTGCTCCACGGACCAATGCCGAGGACCTTGGAGAAGTACTCGATGGTCTTATCCCTGTCTTTGACTACAACGCCGATCTGGCTTACCTTCGCTGTCCCGAACTTGCTGCTCATCTGCTCAGAAAACCTCCTCGGTTTATACCCGTGGGCGTTACTTTGAAAACAGATTCCCTCTCCCCTCCATGCGAGAAGAGATCCTCATCCCTTCGCAGCGCCCCGAAGCGCTCCGAGGACGGCGAAACCCAGCCTACTTTCGCACGTTGGGCACGACCTGAAAACCATCTTTTGGCTTCACTACGGTCGGCGCCTCGGTGACCCAATAGAAGGCATGGCCCGCTGCTTCTTTACCGTCGCCGTGCTTGGCCCTCATCTCCTCGACAGGCCCGGAATCGAGCGCCCGCGTAGGACAGGAGCCAACACAAACAGGCAGCTTGTTCTCAGCAAGACGGTCAACGCAGAAGTTGCACATCTGCATCTTGGCGTTCTCTTCGGCGCCGAACTGAGGCACGCCGTAAGGGCATGCGTCGCGGCAAAGCGAGCCCGCGCAGTTCAGGCATCTGCTCGCCTCAGCCATGGCCGCCTCGCGATCGAACCCGGCCGTGACCTCGCCGAAGCTCACGAGACGGCCGTCGACGGGAAGAGTCCTGGCAACCTGGCGCGGCGCACTGACGATATCGGCGGGTATCTTCACCTTGATGTCCGAGCCCCTAATCTCGGTTGCGGGCCTCTCACCACTCACCACCTCGCCCTCGATGAACTTGCGAATGTGTGAAGCGGCCCGCTGTCCGGCGGCTATGGCCTCGATGGCGGTAGCAGCGCCGGATACTGCGTCGCCGCCAGCGAAGATGCCGGGACGGCTCGTCTCCATGGTCACCGGGTCCACTTCGATAGTGCCTCTTTCGGTCAGCTTCAAGCCGCCGATCGCCTTCACAAAGTCCAGGTCCGGCGCCTGCCCTATGGCGAAGATCACCGTGTCGGCGGCAAGTACACGCTCAGATCCATCGACGATGCTGACGCTCGCCTTGCCTTGCTTGCCTGACCTGATGGAACGGACGCTGGCGCACTCCAGCCCGGTTACTTTGCCGTTCACGCCAACGATACGCGTGGGAACGAGCCGGTAGTTGAACTTGACGCCTTCCTCCTCAGCCTGCTTGATCTCTTCATCGGTGGCCGGCATTTCCTTGCGAGTGCGCCGGTACACGATGAATGCCTCCTTGGCGCCAAGGCGAAGCGCCGTCCGCACAGCGTCGATGGCCACGTTGCCTCCACCGATTACGGCAACCTTCTCCCCGACCTTGACCTGTTTGCCCAGGTTTAAGTCGCGGAGGAAGGAGACGCCATCCAGAGTGCCGGAAAGTTCAGTGCCGGGCACATCCGGCTTGATGCTCCGGTGGCAGCCAGTGGCGATGAACGTGGCCCCGTAGCCTTGTTGCGCCAGTTCATGCAGGGTGAACGCAGAGCCTATCGGGCTGTTGGTCTTGATCTCCACACCCAGCCCGGCGATGTAATCGATCTCCCGCTTCAGGATGTCCTTGGGCAATCGATAGTCGGGTATGCCCACGGCGAGCATGCCGCCAGCTACCGGCAGCGCTTCGAAGACGGTGACGCCGTATCCCATCCTCACCAGGTCATACGCGGCGGCCAGGCCGGCAGGACCCGATCCGATGATGGCCACTTTGCCCTGCTTGGTCCTGGGCACGGGCATAGGCGAAACATGATTTGTGGCGTTGTCCGCGGCGAACCGCCTCAGAGCGGAAATGGCTATCGGCTCGTCCAGGTCCTGGCGCTTGCATACGGTTTCACAAGGGTGGGTGCAGATGCGGCCGCAGACCGAAGGCAACGGCATGTTCACCCGAATCAGGTCGAGGGCCTCATCGAACAGGCCCTTGGAAATGAGCGCAATGTAGCCCGGCACCTTCAAATGGGCCGGACAGGTCACCTGACAGGGAGACCTTCTCTCCCCCATGGTCGGCGCGGGCCCGACCTCGTAGCCGGATATGATGCCGCAGTGGGCAGCCTCCCGGCACTTCTGCTGGTCCACCAGTACCACGCCGTCCTGCTCGCGCTTGGTGATGGCCGTTGCGGGGCAAACTGTGGCGCAGATAGGGTTCACGCAGTGGTTGCAGGCAGCGGATAGATAGGCTACAAACGGGTTGGGGAACTCCCCCTCCTCCATGTGTGACACCCGCCTCCAGTGTGCCGGGCCGGCGGGGATATCGTGCCAGTCCTTGCAGGCCACGCCGCATGTGTAGCAGCCCACGCAGCGGGTCTGGTCAAAAGAAAAAGCTAGCTGCATCACTGCTCCTCCTCAACCTTCTGGACCTCGACCAGGCAGGTGTTATAGGGGAAATGCCCTCCGATGGAAAGGTCGTCCCCCAGCAGCGTGTTGGCGTTGCCGCCGCGGTCAACGCCGTTCTCATCGAAGTTATGCCACGCGCCTGACTCAACCTGCACCACGCCAGGCATCATCCGGCGGGTCACCTTGACCGGGAGCATTATGACTCCGCGGTCGTTGAACACCTTGATCATGTCTCCGTCTCTGATGCCCCGGGCTTTGGCATCGGCGATGCTCAGCCAGACCATCTCCGGCATCAGCTCCTTGAGCCAGGGGAGCGTCTCGAACTGTCCCAGGGCGCGACGCTTGCCGTGGGGCGTGATCAGTTGCAGCGGGTACTTCTTGGCCAGTGGGTCGGTCAGGGTCTCGAATGGCTCGACCCATTGAGGCACGGGCGGCAGCTTGGGATTGTTCCAGGCGGCCATCGTCTGGGAATATATTTCTATCTTCCCGGATGCCGTGGACAACTGGTTCTTCTGCGGGTCTTCGATGAAGTCCTTGAACGCCACGTAGGGCTCGTCACGCTCGATCCTCAGGATCCCGTCTCTCTTCAGCTTGTCGACGTCTTTGACCTCCGCCATGGTCAATATCTGCTGCAGCCACTGGGCTTCGGTCTTATCGTTGTAGCCGGTGATTCCCATCTTATCGGCCAGCGCCGTCGCGATGTCGAAATGCGACCTGGACTCTCCCAGAGGTTCGATGATCTTGTTCTGGATGCCGTGGAACCAAGTCGAGGCGCCCGGGGTGTAGTCGTTGCGCTCCATGTAGGTGTTAGTGGGCAATATGATATCGGCGTACTTCGCCGAAGTCGTCATGAACTGCTCGACCATAATGATCGATTCGACCTTCTTTAGCGCCTCGATGATCTTGTTGCTGTTGGGCATGGCGTTGAGGTAGTTGCAGTTGGCCGTGAACAGCATCTTGTAGTCCGAGTAGTAGCCGCCGGCCTTGCCTCTCAGAATAGCGTCAGCCACCTTGTTGTAGTGCACCCTGGGCCCCCGATAGGTAGGCAGCGTATTCTGAGCTACCGGGAAACCCCTTTCCACAGGGTTGCTGGTGCTGGGCATGACGCGGGTGACTATCGGAAGGACCTTGTAGGGCAGGCCGCCGATGAGCGACTCCCAGGCCCTGGCCGCCGCATCGCCACCATGAACGCCGACGTTTCCGGTGATTGCCGCCAGAACCGCAACGGCGCGATGGAACATCTCCCCAACCGCAGTCCGTCCGGGGCCGATGCCAGCCAGCAGCGCGGCAGGCTTGATCGTGGCGTACTGGCGGGCAAGAGAGGCGGTAGTCTCAGCAGGGACGCCGGTGATGCGCTCAGCCCAGGCAGGCGTCTTGGCCACGCCGTCTTCCTTGCCCAGCAGATAGTCACGGTACTTGTCGAAGCCGACGGTGTACTTGTCGATAAAAGCCTGGTCCTGCAGGTTCTCCGAGACGATGACGTAGGCCATGGCGATGGCCATGGCGGCATCCGTGCTCGGTCTTATGGCGACCCACTGGTCGGAAACCGCGGCTGCAGTATCGCCCAGCCGGGGATCGATCGAAACTATGCGTACGCCTTTGTCCCTGACCTGAGCCAGGTACCAGGCAGTATTGGGGCCGTTGATACACTTGCCGGGGTCGAAGCCCCACATCAGCACGAAGCGGGTGTTGAGAAGGTCGTCACGGCTGTTGCTGCAGTGAATCGTCCCGTAGGTTGCCAGGGAAGAGAACATGCCCTGGCCGAACGAGGTCACGCCCCATGTCCTGGTATGGCCGCCGGCCATGCACAGCAGGCGGTCAAAAAGATGGGCGCCGTGGATTATGCCCAGGTCTCCGCCCATAGGCACAAAGATGATCGAAGCCGGGCCGTAGGTATCTCTGACTCGCTTGATCTCGTTGGCGGTCGCGGTCAGAGCCTCATCCCAAGAGATGCGTTCGAACTTGCCTTCCCCTCGGGCGCCAACTCGCTTCAGCGGATACAGTATCCGGTCCGGGGCATATACCCTCTGCCGGTATGAACGGCCTCTCCAGCAACCCCTGATCTGAGGCTCCGCGCCGTCATCGGTCTCTATCCTGGTGATCACGCCGCCCTTGACATGCACCTTGAGCAGGCAAGAGCCACCGCAGTGGCTGGCGCACATGGTAGGGATTATCTTCTCTTGTTCAAGCTCGGTAGCCTCAGGATTCACGCTCATGACCCATCCTCCTTAGGCGCTGAAGTTCGCCGGTATCGGACAACCGGAGGCTGACGCAGGAATCCCCATACACGAGTGTCTCTGCCACCATGAGTCTGGAACGTCGTGCCGGCCCCTCAACCAGAATCCAGGCGCCGGGGTGGACCGGCTTCCACAGAAGTCGACCTCATACGCCGTCAGGGAGTTGAAGTGACGGTGACGTGTTGACTCCCGTTTCTGGTGAGAATCCCGCTGAAGACCCTGCCTCACAACTAGGCCACGGTCAAACGCAACATGCCGGGACCACACGGACCCCGTTACTCTTTGGGTTTCGTCTCCACATTGACCCGCTCAGGACGGCGGAATTTCCTGAAGATTGAGACTACCTGCCCCGGCACGCCAACCAGTCCACCAGGCAGGAACATAACGACTACGATCAGAATCCCGCCGAAGATGATCGCCTTCTGGTACGGAAGCGCTGTCAGGAGCTCCTGCACAATCGTTAGTCCTGCAGCGCCAACCACGGGCCCGGCCAGGGACCCGGTACCCCCCACAATCATCTGGATAAGCGTGGTTAGTGACTCCTTGAAGGTGAAGTCGGCGGGGAACACCACGAAGTGATAGCCCGCATAGAAGGCGCCGGCCATGCCCGGGAAGATACACGCGATGGAAAAGGCCATCACCTTGTATTTCATCAGGTTTACCCCACAGTGCTCCGCCAGGCCGTCCGCCTGGGCGATAGAGTTGAAGATCACGCCCAGGCGCGAATTGCGCAGTCGGTACATGGCCAGTACCGTGATCAGCGCCAGCACCAGCGCCAGGTAGTAGTACGGGACCCTGCTGGCGATGAAGTCCACCTTGAAAGAGCCCAATTCAAAGGTCGGCGCCGGTATGTTCCTGAAACCGACAACGCCCCCGAAGACGTTGTCCAAGATGTTTCCGAAGAATAGCGTCACCAGCGAGCCGAAGGCAAAGGTCACCAGCAGGAAGTAGGTGCCCCGGAGCCTGAGCGTGGGGAAACCCACCAGGGCGCCAATGACCCCGGAAGTGAGCCCCGCCAGCGGCATGGCCACCCAGAGCGACCAGCCCAAGTCTCTGGTCACGATGCCTGCGGTGTAGGCGCCGATAGCCACGAACCCGGCATGCGCCAGGCTCATCTGGCCCACCATCATGATGAGCAGCAGGCTGGCGGCCAGGATGACGAAATAGAAGATGGTGATAAACACGTGAAGCAGGTAGCGCTCCTTGATAAACGCCGGCACCAGGAACGCTAATACCACTATTACCGCTATGGCCAGGAATTGGAGCGTTTTCTTTTCTTTAAGCATGTCCGAGCAGTCCTGTCGGTTTTACCAGCAGTATCAAGATGATCATGAAGAAGACGAGCAGGTTCACCATGGGCGGGGAAACCCACATGGGGCCGAAGCTCTGCGCCAGGCCCAGAATGAGCCCGCCGAGCACAGCCCCGGGCAGGCTGCCCATGCCCCCGATGATGATGATGTTGAAAGAGTTCATGATCATATCGCCGCCCATCCACGGGCTGGCGCCCAGCACCGGCGCCACGAAACTGGCCGCACCCCCGGCCAGCGCCGCGCCAATACCCATGCAGTACAACCTTACTCTGCTGATGCTCACCCCCTGCATCTCAGCAGCCTCGCCGTCCTGCTCCACGGCAATCATGGCCTGTCCCGTCCTGGTCCTCTTCAAGAACAGGAACAGGCCCCCCACAAACACCACCGAAAACAGGATGACCAGCAGCCTTTCGCTGGGGACGAAGAGCCCCGCAAACTGAAGGCTGTTGGTGAACACGGAAGGAATGTTCTTGCTGAAAGGACTGTAGATTAGAGACACCGTGTTGGGTAAAACCGCCGCGAGCCCCAGACAGATAATCAGACTCTTGAACAGACCCGCCCTGCCCGGAAATCGCGAGAAGAAGATCAGTTCCAAGAGCATTCCCAGTATGAACAGAACGACTACCGTGATGATCGTCGCCAGGAAGTAGTTCACGCCCAGTGCCACTTGGAAGGTCCAGAGCACGAAGGCGCCCAGCATATAAATCTCGCCGTGGGCGAAGTTCACGATGTGCATCATGCCGAACACGAGCGTCAGCCCCAGCGCCACCACCACGTAGATGGCGCCAAGCATGATGCCGTTAACGAGCGCTTGCGTATAAGCAGCCATTTCCCAACCTCTCAGCTAGCGTTCGAAATGATCCGTTGCCACTGCCCCCCAGTCGCACCAAGCCGTGGCTGCATCCACCTGCAGGCCAGATGCGGCCTTTCAACGATTGGTTGCACCCTGTCATCCCGCCGCCCGCAAGTGGGCAACGGGATGACAGGATCTACTTGCTAATCGCTTGAGAGCCTATTTCGTCTTCAAGGCCGGCGGCAGGCCGAAGCCGACGTTCACCAGAGCCGTGTTCTTGGAATCGCACACCGAGACGGGCATACCGAAGTTCATGGTCGCGCCCGGGCGGTCCTTCACCGGATACAGTTTGCCTTTGCCACCCCAGTAGCTGTCCCACTCGATCGTAGGCAGAGTATCCCTGATGGCAGTGGTGTCAACGCTGTTGGCCTTCTTCATTGCGGCAGCCAGCATCCTCAACCCATCGAGGGCAGTGATCAAGTGCACCGTGGGATTGCTGCCGTACCTGCTTAAGTAACTCAAAGCTTCCGGCTTGGCCGCCTCCGGGACGAACTGTCCCTTCCAGTCCCACTCCTGGTTGACGATAACGCCTTCTGCCAGGTCGCCGGCAATCTGCAGCTCTGGCACGCTGCCGCCGCCGGCTGCCCAGTAGATGATGCCTTTGTAGCCAAACTGGCGGGCGGCCTTGATCAGCAGCCCGGTTTCACCTGTCCGGCTGACCAGGGCGAACACGTCCGGGTTGGCAGGCAGAAGGTAGCTGTTGATGAACGGGGCGAAATCGGTCGTCCCCGGCTCATAGTACTGGAAGTCTACCTTGCTCCAGCCCATCGCATTCACCAGAGGCTTCCAGGTCTCCCACACCAGTTTGCCCGTGGCATCGTTCCACGCGGTGACAAACAGTTTACGCTTGTCAGGGTACTTGTCCCAAACGTAGTCCATGCCCGGAGAATACAGACCATCCGCGCCCATGAGGATTCGGAAAGTGTAGGGGAATTTAGTCGTCACCAGATCGTTGGACGCGGTCTGAGCCAGCAGCAGAACCTTGTTAGGCTCGGTGGTCTGCTGCGCGCCGGCGGTATTGGCGGTGCCTACGCCGAAGATGATCTTGCAGCCGTCATTGATGGCCTTTTCAGCGGCAGTCCGTCCCGAGTCAGCGGTATAGCCCCAGTCGTAGGTGTCTATCTTGAGCATGTACCTCTTGCCGCCGACCACTAATCCACCAGCATCGTTCCATAGTTCGATTCCTCGTTCTACTCCACGCGCGGCCGAGAACCCGTAGCCAGTGCCGGCGCCGCTGAGAATGCTCAGGTTGCCGATGAGCAACGTCTCAGTGCCGATTGCTGTCGTGGGGGTGGGCCCGGCCGTTGGGGTAGCCACCACCACTACGGGAGTGGGGGTCGGCCCCGAGGTGCATGTGGTCCCAGCCACCACCATCACCACCGCCAGCACCGCGGCTGCAATCACCAATAGTCTCCGTCTCGCCATGTTTTCCTCGCTCCTCCTGGTATATTTATGTTTTGGGCTATGGCTGCTGCTCGCAGCAGCCATAGCCCCGTAGCCCCTGTGATAGAAACTGGTTGCTCTGATATGCTACTTCTGCAACCTTGGCGGCAACCCAAAGCCCACGTTCACCAGCTTCTTGTCCTTGGCATTATAGACCGAGACCGGCATGCCGTAGAGGAAGGTAGCAAGACGACCATTGACCTCCCAAAGCTTGCCTTTTCCGCCATGGTAGCTGTCCCACTCTACAGTGGGGAACGTGTTCTTCAGGACTGTGGTGTCCGCCGTTCCCGCCTTCACCAGAGCCGCCTCCAGCATCCTCAGACCGTCAAGAGCATTGATCAGATGTACCGAAGGGTTCACGCCATATTTCCGAATGTACTCCCGGGCAACTTCCTGGCCCGCCGGATTCACAAACTGGCCCTCCCAGTCCCATTCCTGGTTCACCACCACGCCGTCAGCCAGGTCGCCGGCTATCGAGAGCTCCTGGACTCCTCCGCCTCCACCGGCAGCCCATACGATGACGCCCTTGTACCCGAACTGGCGAGCGGCCTTGACCAATTGCCCGGTCTCACCGCCTGTCCGTGTGATCATACCGAGAACATCAGCCCCCGAGGGCACGAGGTAGCTGTTCACGAATGGAGCGAAGTCGGTGGTACCCGGCTCGTAGAACTGAAAGTCTATCTTGCTCCAGCCCATCTTCTCCAGGGCCGGCTTCCAGGTGTCCCAGGACAGCTTGCCGGTAGCATCGTTCCAGGCAGTAGCAAAGAGCTTCCTGTTGTTGGGATACATCTTCCACACGTAGTCCATAGCAGGCGCGAAGGCATCGCCGGCGCCGTTGAGGTTGCGGAAGGTATACGGATATTTCTGATCTACTAGGGCGTCAGCGATCGATGCCACGAACAAGAGCACCTTGTTGGGATCGGTCACCTGCTGAGCGCCCGATGAGGGCGCCGTGCCAACACCGAAGATGATCTTGGCACCCGCGTTCATGGATTTCTCGGCGGCGGTGCGGCCTGAGTCGGCAGTGTAGCCCCAATCGTAGGTGTCCAGCTTGAGCATGTATCTCTTGCCACCAGCCACCACTCCACCCTTGCCGTTCCAGAGCTCCACGCCCTTCTCCAGTCCACGCGAAGCAGGGAAACCGTACCCGGTGCCTGCGCCGCTCAGAATGCTGAGGTTGCCGATGAGCAGTGTCTCCGCCGCTGCGGCAGCGGTCGGGGTAGGTCCTGGGGTCGGGGTCACTATCACCGGAGTAGGAGTCGCAGCAGGGCTGCAGGCAGATCCGGCAACGAAGACAGCCGCAAGCAGGATAGCCGCCATTGCGCTTAGTTTCTTTGTGAACATATGCCCTGGTTATCCTCCTGGTATTAGG
>JAUSJJ010000255.1 GCA_030647705.1 Dehalococcoidia bacterium | reverse complement strand
CAAAGGTGTTGGATAATCGGACGGCCTTCACCCAAGAGGTCTTTCCAGTACCCCAGGCTGGAAGCCTGGGGCATCCGCCTGAGGCGGACTGCGATGCCATGCCCACGGCTTCAGCCGTGGGTACGAATCCACGGATCAGGGGCCTCGCGGCAGCACTTGCTTTTGTCCGTCGGTCTGATTATACTCTTAGCCAACCCTCTGTAAGGAGAGACAGCAGATGCCTTCCTATGCCTTTTTCAAGAAGCGATATGTTCCCCTGGCAGAAGCCAAGATAAGCGTGATGACCCACGCGTTTAACTACGGCACCGGCTGCTTCGAGGGCATCCGCGGCAACTGGAATGCGGATGAGGGCCAGTGCTACATTTTCAGGCTCAAGGACCACTATCAGCGTTTCCTCAAGAGCTGCCGCATTCTCAAGATCGACCTTCCCTATACCGCCGACGACCTTTGCCAGATGACGGTCAAGCTGGTGGAGATGAGCGCCTTCCGCGAGGACATATATATTCGCCCCATAGGCTACAAGAGCTCCGAGATTGTTGGGGTTAAGCTTCACGACCTGGAGGATGATATCGTCGTGTTCGTGGTGCCGTTCGGGCCCTATCTGGAGGGGGACAAGGGCATCCGCTGCTGCACCTCTTCGTGGAGGCGCATCGACGATACCGGGATACCGGCGCGGGCCAAGATCACCGGCATCTACGTTAACAGCGCCCTGGCCAAAACAGAGGCCCATGACAACGGCTACGATGAGGCCATAATGCTCACGCACGACGGGCACGTGTCCGAGGGCAGCGGAGAGAACATCTTCATTGTCACCAATGGCAACCTGGTCACGCCGCCGTCTTCGGATAACATCCTGATGGGCATAACCCGGGACACCGTGATCAAGTTGGCCCAGGCCGAGTTGGGCATCTCCACAATCGAGCGGTCTATTGACCGCAGCGAGCTTTACACCGCGGACGAGTGTTTCATGACGGGCACCGCGGCGCATATCACACCCGTCGTCGAAGTAGACCATCGGAAGGTGGGAGATGGAGCGATTGGCAGTCTTACCGGACGGCTCCAGGCGCTCTACTTCGATGTCATCAAGGGCAAGAACAAGGGCTACCTGCAGTGGTGCGTGCCCGTCCACTCCAAGGCGATGAAGGTCTGACCGTAGCATGGCATATTTCGGGGTGGTGAAAGCCGCAAACTTGATCGGCTGCATGGACGAATCCTTGCCCCTGGTGGGCCACGCGATTGCCCGGCCCGCACTCGTCGGAATCACCCATTTGCTGACAACCAGAGAGGCTCCGGCACCGGCCTCGTGCAAGGAGGCGCCCGGTCCCGGCAATGGAAAGTGCTAGCGATTTCTCTCTGGATTACTTCATCTTCGTGCTGATCGTATATACCTCGGCCATTCAAATGGGGGCGGCGCTGGGCGGTTTCTCCGGCCTATCCTGGTTTCGCCATCGCAGCGTCGGCTTCATGTTCAGTTTCCTGGTGGCGGTGGTTGCCAACGTCTGGTTCTTCAACTCTACCGACCGCAACGTGCGCAGTGTGGTGGAAGGGAGCCAGCAGTTCGGTTTCTTCGTGGGCGCCGGATTCCTGGCCCTGGTCATCAATACCGCTTTCTCGTCTCTTGTCAGAGCGCGGGATTTCAGGCAGAATTCCGGCCCGGGCGCAGCCGTTCACGGCCTCGAGGCGCTGAGACAAACAACCTTCTTCCACGCCGTGGCCCGCAACTTCAGGAGGAAGTGATGTCACCGGGCGCTTCCGTTTTCCTCTGGATCAATGGCCTGGCGGGCAGGTTCGCCCCTCTGGACTACTTGATGAGAGTGATCGCCAGCGATTACTTCATGATCGTCCTGATGTGCGCCATCATGCTGGTGATGTGGTTCGGCACTTCGGACCTGAAGACCAGGGAGCGCGATCAGAAGGCGATCATCTGTGCAGCGATAGGGCTGGGCCTCTCCAACGTCTGGGTCAACCTGATCAACAACGTCTATTTCTGGCCGAGGCCTTTCGACGCGGGGCATGCCGTGAATCTGATCTTCTACCGTCCTCCCGACCCTTCGTTCCCCAGCAACACCGCAGCCGTGACCTTCGCGATTGCTACAGCCGTGTTCATGGCCAACCGGAGGATGGGAGGCGTGTTTTACATCATGGCTGCCACCATGGGCTTCTCGCGTGTTTTTGTGGGGGTGCACTACCCTGTGGACATCCTGGGCGGAGCGGCGCTGGGCAGCGCCACCAGCTTCGTCGCATTCAAACTGTTCCACTGGAGCGAGCCGCTGCCTTCGTGTCTCGTCTGGTTGGGCAGAAGGCTGTATCTGATGTAACCCAGCCAGCGTGTGCGGGCTCCTCGAAGCTACCGGCCGCGACCTCTCCCGCTGCTCCGCCTGATGCGGACGGAGAGGGAAAAAGAAAGGGTGGGGTTGCTGGTGTTGTCCTGTAACGGTCGTGAAGGATTCCCGCCTGCACGTGAAGCCATGAGCTGCACACTATGAATGTACTGGTCACGGGCGTCTCCGGCTACATCGGCGGCAGGCTGCTATCCCGGCTGGCCGATGCGCCGGACATCCAGCACGTTTTCGGAGTTGACCTCAAGCCGCCGCAGCATCGCCCCGACAAGCTGAAGTTCTACCGCCGGGACGTGTCGCAGCCGTTTGCCGATTGCCTCTCCGGTGAAAGAATCGACAGCGCTGTCCACCTGGCGTTTGTGCTCAAACCCACGCGCAACAAGGCGGCTGCACAGCGAATCGATGTCACGGGCTCATCCCGCTTTCTGGAGGCCTGCGACCAGGCAGGCGTCAAGCACATCATCTGCCTCAGCAGCCACACCGTCTACGGCGCCCATCCCGACAACAGCTTCCCTTTGACCGAGGAGGCCCCGCTGCGCCCTATGCGGGGCTTTCAGTACTCCTGGGACAAGGCGCAGGCCGAGGCGGCCTTCAAGGGCTTTGCCGGGTCACACCCCGAAGTCTCCCTTGCCGTCCTGCGCTGCTGCCCGGTGATCGGGCCCAATGCGGCGGGATCGATCGCGGCTTCCATGTTTCCCAGGGTACTGGTGCGGCTCACCGGCCACGACCCGCTGTTCCAGTTCGTGCAGGAAGACGACCTGGTGGACTTGCTGATGGACTGTATTGTCCGCCGGCATTCCGGAGTATTCAATCTGGCCGCAGACGGCGAGGTGAGGTACAGCCACATAGCAGCGCTCGCCGGCCGAAGGATGGTGGCCCTGCCCGAGTGGCTGCTCCGGCCCGCAATCGCCTTCTCGTGGGCGCTGCGCCTGCAAAACGAGTCCCCGCCCAGCGGCTTGGACTTCATCAAGTACCCGCCCCTGGTGAGCACCGACAAGCTCAAACGGGAGGTGGGTTTCCGCCCCAGGTATTCGTCGGAAGAGGCACTGAGGACGTTCTTTGGGCGGGGAGATGAGTGACATCAAGAGAAGTCAGGCGTTGGCGGAGGCCTTGTGTTGCAGTCTCGACCGGAAGCATCGGTTTTCCGCTCCGCTTGACATAAACAGAATCACCGGCCCGCCCACCCCTCGGAGTCGAGGTCCAATCGACAGGCGGGTCAGTTGCTTCTCGTTGCAGCCTTTCGGAGGATGTAGTAGAGTATTCGCGAGCAATGAACCTTGACCTTGTTCTGATACCGCAATCAGGAGCATCTATTCATGGACAAGAATCCAACGCATCCGAACAGAGAGGGCGGCCAGGTCTCGGCCACGAGTAAAGCCCCAAATGGTGGGCTGCAATTCTTCGACGACCTTGCCTCATTTTCCCAGGCTGCGGAAACAGCGACGGGTATCGTGTTTGATTTCGCTTCCCTGGCTGGCCTTCATACGAATTTCCTGGGACAATTGGGTGATGCGTATCTGGTACTCAACATCAAAGACAGTGACACTGAAGAGCCCAACAACCTGTTGCTTCTGGGGGAAGACAAGGCATTGCTCTACTCCAAGAGGCCTCCACTGCATGAAGCACAGAAGGCCTTCGAGAAGGTACTGGCTAAACCGTATGGTCGGAGCACTGTCCTTGCCTTCCTGACGCTGAGCAAAGTCCTTGCCAGCTATAAGCAAAGGCTGGAGAGCCTCATCGGCGCGATCCGGGAGCTGGAGCAGAGGTTCGATTCCAAGAAGTACCGCGATCTGGCGTTTGAATTCGAACGTCTCGATGACCAACTGGAGGATTTCCACGACATACTGCTCAAGCTGCAGGAGAGTGAGTACGAACAGGTGGAGACAAGGCATATCTCCTTCGACTACAGCGTGCTGATCGCCGAAAGCCTTAGCCTGCAGGGCAGATACCGGCGTCGCATTGCCGTCCTGAGCGAACTGGCGCGAGACAACGAGATGCGTAGCGGTGCGGAGCTGAACAGCAGGATCGCGAAACTCAACGATGTCTTGAAGAAGCTCACCGCCTTGACCATCATCCTGATGATGCCCAATCTGGTAGCCAGCCACTTCGGCATGAACTTCGTCTTCATGCCGGAGTTGCGTATGCCTTGGGCGTATCCAGCAGTCATCATATCGGAAGTCGTCCTTGTGGCGACGGGCCTGGTACTATTCAGAAAGATAGGCTGGCTCTAGTGGCTAAGGGACTAAGGACGTTGTGCAAATAAGGAATGCAGAGGGGCTTGGCTCTTCCGCCGGGGGTCTGGGGGTGTCCCCCAGATTCAAATTCCCCCTTCCTGGCTAGGAAGGGGGGCAAAGGGGGATAGTCGAAACGCCACTTCTCGGACAGCCTCATGGCTGAAAGCTGTCAGCGCGGCGGTCAACGATGCAGCAGAGGTAAGAGACCATGGAATGGCGCAATCTTATCATCGATGGCTATGGGCGAGTGTTGGAGATAGTGGAGCCGGCGCTGGCAGGGATGACCAAGGCGGGCCTGGACAAACAGCCCCGTCCCGACTGCAACAGTATGGGCTGGATCGTGTGGCATCTGACGCGTGGGCAGGACAGTTAGATTGCGGCCCTCATGGGAGAGGAGCAGCTTGGGACCAGGGACAAATGGCACGCCAAGTTCAACCGCGCCGCCGACCCATCTGACACTGGATTCGGGCATACCCCGGAAGAGCGGCGTTCAGGTCGCCGGGCGCGCGGACGTTGCTGGCATATTACCGCGCAGTTCTTGAGCGGACGGCCCGATATCTGAGGACGTTGTCGCCCAAAGACCTGGGCAGGGGGAGCTGGATGAGCCCTGGTACCAGCCGGCGCCCACGGTGGGCGTGCGCCTGGTCAGCATTATGGCGGACTGCCTGGAGCACGCCGGTGAGGTGGGCTATTTGCGAGGGCTGCTCAAGGGAAAAGGCTGGCTGGACGCATAGAGCAGCGGCAAGAGCGCAGGCTCAGGGCTTGAGCTTTTCGGTGAAAGCGATCAACGTCTGGAGCAATCCTACAATCAGCTTCTTCGCCTGCTCGTCTTTGAGCTGTCCGTTCTGGTCGAACTTCTGGTCCGCGAAGGCCACCATCACTTCCGGCCTGTTCACCGGATACATGTTCAGGAAGACGAAGGACTGGCGCAGGTGGTATTGCGCTCTGGCGCCTCCCAGCATCCCGATGGACGCGCTCATCACGGCTACCGGCTTGCCCTCGAAGGCGTTGTCGCCGTAGGGTCGGGATGCCCAGTCGATGGCGTTCTTCAGCACGCCGGGGACGCCGTAGTTGTATTCCGGCGTCACGATCAAGATGGCATCGGATGCCCTCACTTTCGCCTTGAAGTCCTTCACGATGTCCGGAGGTGACTGCTCCAGGTCCTGGTTGAAAGGGGGGATTCCCTCCAGTTCGAATACGTCGATCTTGCTGCCGGCCGGGGCCAGCTCCGCCGCCGCACGGAGAAGATCCCGGTTAAAAGACGCCTTTCGCAAGCTTCCGGCAAAGCCGAGGATGTTGAATGTCTTGGCCATGTTGCCTACCCCCTTGATGAATGGGCGGACAAATGTCCGCGGCGTGCCTCGCCAGGTTTTGTCCGGGGTGGCCGCCGCCGGCAGGCGTGTCTTCGCTACATGAATCGCTGGAACCTGTCTTTTTTGGCCTTGCAGATGGGACAGACCTCTGGTGGGCTGTCTCTGGCGCACAGGTATCCGCATACATTACACCGCCACACCGGCCAAGCCAGAGGTGAACTCACTGCGCCCGGTTGTTTGGCCTGTGGCTGCTGTCTCTCTTCAGGAGGCGGCCGGCGCTCCGGGATGCCCCCGATCTCCTGTTCACCGCGCTGCGCGGCGCCGGAAACGTATAGCGCGCAGTAGCAGGTCCCGTAATCGGTCAGGTCCGGGTCACGGTAATCGCAGGGGCATGTGATATCCAGGTCTTCCCCCTTATTGCCTGAAGCCAGGCGGCAGGGACAAGCCCGATAGCCGTACCGTTTCTCGTTTACCAGCAGACCCTTCACCAGCTCCCTGGTGAACGGTGCGTTCGGATTGAGGTGGTAACCCCCGGCTTCTGCTTCTATAGCCAGCCTCCGGTACAGATCGTCGATTTCGCCCGTGGTGGGCGACGTTTGGTCGTTCATGCTGCCAGGGCTTCTCGGATCTCGGTCTCTTGAAAACCGATGATCACCCGTTTGTTCACTATAAGAGTGGGGAAGGAACTTCTGGGATTCGACTGGCGTACCGCACTGATCGCCTTGGTCCTGGCGTTGCCCTGCAGCAGGTCCACGTACTGACAGTCGTACGCCACTCCCAGCTCGTCGAGCAGCGACCTCGTTTTTTTGCACCAGACGCATGTGCTCAGCGCGAATAGCATGACTTGCCCAGCTTCCCTGCCTTGCACGTGTTCCACGGTCATCATCCTGCTCCTTTTCGCGTTCCGCTCCGGCGGCTGTGCGAGCCGTACTTATCCACAGATGGCGACTCAGCCATTTCCCGGCTTGCTCGGGCCGTTCACATACGGCCACTTCCCTAATTATTCATTGGATTCGCAGGCCGGTCAATACGTAATGCAACGTATGTACAAGGTGCAACTTTACGTAGAAAGCGGTTCCTACTTGCGAAATGGAGTCATGTGGAGGTGGAGCGGCAGGACACCGGGTGTATGGACAAGAGTGGAGTCCTCCTTTACCCGGCGTGGGAGAGGGCCGACAAGGTGGAGGGAAGTTTGTTGCGCGGACTTGCGCGCCTGAGCGCTAGGCGGGAGACGCGATAATGTCCGGCGCGTGGGCGAACTCCTTCTCCACGTTGGCGAGCAACTGGTCAGCCAGAATGGCCAGCATGGCCGCAGGGGCGGCGCCTTCGACGATATACGCGATGTTGTCCTGTACCAGCCCGGCTATGATGGGTGAGCCCAGACCCCCGGCCCCGATAACGGCGCCGATCATGGCGGTGCCGATGTTGATCACCACGGATACGCGTATCCCCGCAATGATGGCCCGGGCGGCGACTGGAATTTCCACTCTGAGCAGCGCCTGGAAACGGCTCATGCCCATGCCGTACGCTGCCTCCAGGACGTCGTTCGGGACGGCGTTGAGGCCGGCAATGGTGTTACGCACTACAGGCAGCAGACCGTACAGAAACAGCGCCACGACCGTCGGCAGCAGCCCGAATCCGAGCAGGGGCACGGCGAGCGCCAGCACCGCCACCGGCGGGAACGTCTGTCCGAAGGAGGTGACGCTGGCCACCACGGGTTGGAGCTCCTTGCCGCCGGGACGGGTCACCCAGATGCCGAGCGGGATGCCGATGAGCAGAGTGAGCGCGCTGGAAACGGCCACGAGCTGAATGTGCTCCCAGACCAGGACGAGCAGGGTTGCCCGTGGGTGCACCACCTGAAGCTCCTGAGGGAACAGGAAGGCCAAAGACACCTCCCACAGCTTCATGGCGCTGACGAGGGCAATGAAGCCGGCAGCCAGCAGGGCGAGCAAGGCCCAGCGCCTGAACCTCGGTGAGCTCATGGCTCTGCCTCAGCCGTGGCTGTTTCGATGTCACGTAGCGTTATCTCGCCCAGGAAACGCCCCTGTCCATCGATCACCGGGATGCTTTTCATGCCGTTGCCCAGCATCCGGGAGAGAGCCTCTCTGAGCGTGGCTGTCCTTGCCACGGCTATCTCATCCGTGTCCGCGCGGACTATGGCCTCGCTCAAGCTTGCCGCGGACGGCAGGTCCCTGGCGTCGATCCACCCCACCGGGCGGCCCGCTTCGTCCACTACCCAGCCCCACCGGTGGCCCCCCAGGGCGGAGGCTATCTCCTGCGCCGACGCGTTTACCCTGACTGTTGCCGCCGGCTTGACGTACCCTCCGATCTTGATCCGGGACAGGCGCTTGAGGGCGTGATCCGCCCCCACGAAGTCATGCACGAACTTGTTCGCGGGCCTGGCCAGCATGACTTCGGGCGTGTCGTATTGGACCAGTCTGCCGGACTCCATTATGGCGATGCGGTCTGCCAGGCGGATCGCTTCATCCAGGTCGTGGGTTACCAGGATCACGGTTTTCTTCAGCGCCTGTTGTATGGAGGCGAACTGGGTCTGTAATCTCTCGCGGGTCATCGGATCGACCGCTCCGAAAGGTTCGTCCATGAGCAGGATGGGAGGATCGGCCGCCAGCGCGCGGGCCACGCCCACACGCTGGGCTTCTCCGCCCGAAAGCTGACTCGGGTACTTGGCCGCGTGAGCGTAGGGGTCCAGGCCGACCAGCGCCAGCAACTCCTCGACACGGCGCGCTATGCGTTTCTTGTCCCAGTGCAGCAGTCCGGGCACCACGGAGATATTCGCGGCCACCGTCATATGAGGGAACAGCCCCACGTTCTGAATGGCATACCCAATCGAGCGTCGCAACTCCTCGGGCCTCGTCGTGCTGATGTCGCGCCCGCCGACGAGAATGCGCCCCGAGGTTGGTTCCATCAGCCGGTTTATCATCCGCAGGGTAGTAGTCTTGCCGCATCCGGACGGGCCGATGAGCACGCAGACGAGCCCCGTTTCGATTTCAAGCGACACGTCGTCTACCGCGACTGTGTTCCCATATCGCTTGCTCACATGTTCCAGTCGTATCATTGGCCGGGTACCGCCGTTCCCTTGGGGCTGGCCGCCTTGACCGCGAAGCGCATGGCGGCATCGGCTACCAGCGCCATGACGATTATGGGGATGGCTCCCAGCATGATAAGGTCGAAGGCTGCCTGCCCCAGTCCCGCAAAGATGAAGTAGCCCAATCCGCCTGCCCCGATGAGCGCCGCCACCGCAGTATTGCCCACCGCCTGCACCATCGCCGTCCGGATGCCCTCCAGAACGAGCGGCGCCGATAACGGCAGCTCTATACGACGGAATACCTGGCCCCGGCTCATGCCCATGCCCAGGCCGGCATCGATTACTGCCGGGTCTACCTGGCGCAAGCCGAGATATGTGTTGCGGACAATGGGCAGCAACGAGTAGATGGTGAGCGCCAGAACTGCCGGAGTCGCCCCGATTCCGCGTATGCCCATCTCCCGCAGGGCAGGAAAGGCCGAGGACAGGGCAGACAGCGGTGCGATGAGCAGGCCGAAAAAGGCCAGGCTGGGCAGCGTCTGGCTGACGTTGGCGGCGAAGAACACCGGCTTCTCCGCTATGCCACTGCGGGCCGCCCAGATGCCCAGCAGCACGCCAAGGACCGAACCCGCGGCGACGCTGCCCCCGAAGAGGAGTACGTGCTGCACAAGTTCTTGCGAGAAGCGTTCCTGGTTGCCCATGAATTCCTGGACCACAGAGACGTCGTTCAACCAACCCAGGCCGAGCAGAAGGGCAACCGCCAACAGCCCGCTCCACGACACAACGCCACGCCACAGAGGGGACCCCTTCAGTTTCTGCCGGGCGGAGAATATCAGGAGGTACGCCGCGAACACGCTGATCCAGATGCCGGCGCCCAGGGATACCCTGGAGAAGGCCGCTTCTTCTCGCAGGAGCCCGCTAGCGGTGAGCCCGGCAAACGCGAAGTTGGCGAAGAGCAACAGGTTCGCCGCCATCCCGATGACCGCCGCGCGAAGCGCCTTCCCTCCGGACAAGCTGAGAGCCAGGCAGATGAGCCAGAGGACGATGACGATCGCCGTGGCCAGCCAGCCGGCGCTCTGCCACATGCTCAGGCCGGTACCGGCAGCCAGCCGGTTCGGCTTGAGCTCCAGCCAGCCAAACAGGAGCGAAAGCAGGCCGATGACAGACCCGCCGAAGGCGATGCTGTCATGGCCGGCCAATCTGGCAAACATCAACATGTCCCTTGGCCCTCGTGAGGGTCCATCATGCCCATTATCAGGATCACTACAATACGTGAATAGAGGGAGTCCATCCCGACTGGTACTTAGTTGTATGAATCAGCGTTATGGTACGACCAAGCACGAGACCCTTCGCTCTGCTCAGGGTGACATTGCTTTATTGTCATTCTGAGAGTCAGCGAAGAATCTCGTTTGTTTCGCTTTCTTGCGCAACTTAGTACCAGGCGCCAGTCAGGAAGGGGCTTCGGGGTGTCACCCCCTTTCGTGGCGGCCCAAGGCAATCGGGATGAACAACTACTTCAGGAAGCTCTTGGACTTCAGGTAATCGCGCGCCACGTCTGTGGCGTTCTTGCCCTCGAAGGCAATCCGTCCGTTGAGCGTCTGAAGCGTTTCCAGGTTGAGCGATTGGAATACCGGATCGAGGATGCCGGCCATTTTGGGGAACTTGTCCAGGACCGCCTTGCGGACGATCGGCGCGGGCTCGTAGACCGGCTGGACGCCCAGCGGATCTGCCAGCACGATCAGGTTGAGCGCGCTCAGCGCGCCATCCGTTCCGTAGGCCATCGCCGCGTTGACGCCTCCGGCGCCTTCGGCCGCCGCCTTCTCGGTCTGGGCCGTGTTGCCGCTGGAGAGGGTGACCAACTGCTCCTGCTTGAGACTGAAGCCGTACGCTTTCTGAAATGCGGGCAGGGCCGGCGGGCTGGTGACGAACTCCTCCGATCCGGCCAGCTTCACGAGGCCGCCCCGATTCACATAGGCGGCGAAATCGCTGAGGCTCTTCAGGTTTTCCTTTTCAGAGAGGCTCTTGGGGATAGCGATGGCCCAGGTGTTGTTGGCCGGCGCGGA
>JAUSJJ010000246.1 GCA_030647705.1 Dehalococcoidia bacterium | reverse complement strand
GAGTTGTCCCCGATGACGTTGGGCCGAGGATACGGCAGCTCAGGGAACAACTGGACAAGCTGCAGGCGCGGAAAGAGGAACTGGACACCCTTGTCGCGGAACGATCTGCGCAGGTGCCCACACAGGGGGAAATCGCCGAGTGCGTTGTAGACCTGCGCGCCATTCTGGAACGGGGCACGCTGCCAGAGACGAAGGCGTTCGTCAGGAGTTTCATCAGGGAAATCAGTGTTATCCGGGACGAGGCGAAGCTCATCTACATAATGCCAACTTCGAACCAGGATGCGATGGAACCGGTTCTTGCTATTGAACGTTATGGTGGGCAGTAGAGGGTTCGAACCTCTGACCTCCTGCGTGTGAAGCAGGCGCTCTAACCAACTGAGCCAACCGCCCGAAACACAGACAGGCGCTGGCCTGCCTGAGACGAATTATATATGATTGACAGTCCCATGGTCAAGGCGCGCCGGCGCCTGCCGTCACCTCCCAATCCGCCCGCTGACCTTGTCTCCGGACAATGCTGCCCGTCTCGCTAGTCCGCGTTTCCCTCCACCCTGCCCCTCGTCTGTTTGACTTGCCCGCGACGTCGTTTCGACTCCAGGCGCCGCGTCTTGGAGCCGAGAGTAGGCCTCGTCTTTCGACGCGGCGTTGGTTTCAGGGCAGCCTTCCTGATGAGCTCCACCAGGCGCTCCACTGCATCCAGGCGGTTCGCTCCCTGCGTGCGATGCCGCCGGGCCTCAATGATAAGCACTCCGTCGTCCGTGATGCGTTTGCGGGCCAGGGAGAAGAGACGCTGGCGGACATCGTCGGAGAGGGACGTGGAGCGCGCTACATCGAAGCGGAGCTGGACAGCAGTCGCCACCTTGTTCACGTTCTGCCCGCCCGGGCCCGAAGACCGGATGAAATCCTCGTGGATCTCACGCTCATCGATGGCAATGTCCGGAGTTACCTGGATCATGGGAAAAGCTTATCACCAGTCAGCCGTCGGCGCAACACTCGCCCGAACATGCCCTGTTCAAACTTAACGAAGTGAAGAGTCTGCAACCATGGCGTGGAAAACGGATTCTTCGTTCGTCTGCCAGAGGGGGACTCCTCAGAATGACGCCCGGCGGGACGTTATCTGCAAAACACCCGCACTAAGTCCGCCGGATCGACACCTCCAGCGCATTCACAGCCCGTCGCGCCACGTGATACGCCTCACGGCTGGAAGCCGGATGGGTAGCCAGCGCCCAGGCCACGTGAGGGTAGGCGGCCGGATTTGGGGGGGCCACGAAATGCGCGCCGACGTGGGTGGACAGACCCAATCTAAGGCCATCGCGCTCGTGCTGCGCAAGCTGCTCCCGAGCGGGCAACTCTTCGACTATGCCATTGTAATAGCAGGAGCGATAGGCCAGCGCCGCACAGCGGCTTTCGTCCCGAATGAGGTCCGGTTCCGTCCCCAGCGCAAGCTGAATAGCCTGGTAGATGCGCTCACGTTGCGTGCGCACCTGGAACATCTCGCCGAAGCCGTCGTCCCAGCCGAGCCGCCCGTTCACCTCCACCAGGCGTACCTCCCCGGCGCACTCCCGCAGTTCGATGGAGAAAGCTGAGTCGCGGAGACCCACGGCGGCGATGATGGCGTCCGAGACACGCTCGATAGGGCCGTTGTCCCAGCACTCGGCGGGGTATAGATAGCCCTCGATGAAGAGGGGCGGGTCGACGCTTTGCACCTGTTCGGTCACGCCAAAGGTGAAGGGCTTGTCCCCGACCACCAGCCCGTCGGTCTCCACCATGTTGCCTTGCAGGAACGACTCCACCAGGAACTGGCGCGCAGGGTCGCAGCCGAGGCCGACCTTCGCAGTCGCGGCGAAGCCGGCCAGCCGCGCCACATCGAGCGATTCGACCAGGGAGACGCGCATGCGGGCCACCGCCGCATCGATCTCTTCCTCGGAGTAAACGACTGTCACCAGACGGGACATCGTGGAGATGACACACTTGAGAACGACCGGGAAGCCGAAGGCCCTGGCCAGCCGGAGCGCCTCAGCGGCCGTCTCAGCCAGGGCAAAGCGTGGATTCAGTATGCCGGCATTAGATGTCACCACGCGCTGCAGGTATTTGTTGGAGCAGAGATGGGCGGCCTCGACGCCCGGGCCCTTCAGCCCGTACTCGCGCGCCAGCAGAGAGCCCAGCAGCAACGCCCGCTCCGACTGCACGAAAATGCCATCGGGAGGACGCTTATCGAGCCAGCGACGCAGCAGGCCGTAGGCCTCGGAAAGGCGCTCGGGCGGAGGCAATTCCATGACCTCGTCGAAAAGGTCTTCATCGGCGCTGGAAGGTTCATCATCCGCAAGCACCAGCCGAAGGCCTTCGATCCCGCCTGCGAGGCGACAGACCCGCTGGCAAGAGACAGTCCCATAGGCGGGGTAAAGCACGACAATGGTAGGCATAGCGCCATCTTAACCCTTCTCGCAGCCCTACGGCAAGCCTTTCACAGTAAGAATGGCAAAGGGAGGCCGAGAGAACAGTTCTCCCGCGCCTGGAGAACCGGGCGCGGCTCTGCCTCGATGCAAATGGGGGCAAAGCCTATGGCCCACACCTACGCCTTGCGGTCGAACCAGTGCACGACCGGCATCCGGGCCGCCCCGAACACCTCATTGCTGCGAAGGAAGCCGGCGAAGATGACCACGATGCCTACCAGCTCCAGAACGTAGATCAGGTTGAATTGCTCCAGGCGGGATGCCGTGCCGCCGACAGCCGGCATGATGGCGCCCACTGCGATCAGTATGTTGGATACTACTCGATGGCACAGTATGTGGCGTCTGATGAAAACCCAGCAGCTGTAAAGGGCGCCGCCCACCAGGGCCACCGTGCCGAAGACGTTGAAAAACGGCGTTATCAGCCTCACGCTTTGAGGTAACGCCTTCCCCGTCAGCACCGGCCCCGACTTCGGGAGCTGAGACCAATCGATAGAAGCAGCAGCGACCTGGACCGCAGCATATACCGAAGCAATGACAAGCAGCGCCATGATGGTGTGGGCGATCCGTCTGGGCAGGAGCAGATAGGCCGTACCCATGCCCAGGTAAGCAGCTACAAACACGGCGCCGAAGAGGTACCAGAGGCGATATGTGGCCGGATTGAGGCCGCCCACCTCGGTGAGGAACTCAGTGCCGGTGCTCACGAAGTACATCCCCAGGCCGAGCGCCCACACCAGTTGGTGGGGCTTCCTGCGCGCCATGTACTGGTCCAACACCAACACTGCGAATACCAGGGAAACCAGGCTGGATATGGCGGGGATTACAGCGTTCATAAACACACCAATCCTGCTAATATGTGTTGAATAATAGCATCACCGTCAAGGGGGCGTCCGCCTGAGGCGGATGTCAATGGCCATCCCCCTTTTGGTCCGGCAAGCGTCTGTCCGCTTCTCATAGCCGTCTGGCCGCCAGGTGGCCCTCTCTGATGGCCTCGCTGGCCTTCCGCGTCGCCATACTTCGCTCCTGCCAGATGAGTTAGTGTGACGTTTCAAACAGCCGTTGTGTTGTTCTCACCATACCGACGAAAGTCGGTATCCAGAACGATGGGAGCGTCCCATCTTGATTCCGGATGAAGTTTGCCCCGTATCCCGTATCAAGTCCCGATTCCTTCGGGATGGCGACAGAGTCGCTCATACGGGACAGGCTTTGATACGGGGCCGGAATGGAGCGAGACGCGTAGCTGATGCGATTTGGAAAGCGCCACACCAGTAAGGGCTCCAGAGAATGCCGTATTTCAGCTTTCAGAAACTGGCCCTAGCTTTTCTTCTCCTGGAGATGCGGCAGAGTCAGCACCCGGTCAGTATCCATCCCCCAGCCCCGGGACAGCGTCGTCATCACTGCGATGCTGATGCCTTCCCTGGTGATGCGCCACATGTTCTTCTCGAAGCGGAACTCCCACTCATACGCGCCCCAGCCGATGTACGAGTCCCTATTGTAGGTGTACATCACCAGCGCATAGGAGGTAGCCTTGGCCTTGTCCCCGTCTACCTTGATGATCTCGTTGAGGTTGCTCATGCGGTTGCTGAACTTCACCTGGGCCCGGTGCCGCTGAAAGAAGCCGAGTACCGCAGACTTACCCCTGTAGTACTCGTCCCTCCACTTCCTGTCGATCACAGCATCGTCCGTGAAAATGGCATCTATCTCCGCCCAGTCTTCCTTGTCCACCGCGTAGGAATAACGGGCGATGGTCTCCCTGATGCCTTCCCTGGCTTCCAGGTCGCGGACTCGCTTCTCCAGGTTCGCAATGCGTTCGTTAGTGTCCACAGGCTAACCTCCACATTCAAATAGACCGGGCTGCCGCCGCCAATCCCGCGGGCCGCTCCCGCTCATCCTATCGTGCTGGGCAGCCATAGGGCAATCACAGGGAACATCGTCACCAGGGCGACGACCACCATATCCTAAAGCATGAACGGCAGCGCTGCTGTAACCCGGGAGACGTTTAGAGGACTGACTGTGACTTCAAGAATCCTGATTGGCGACAATCCGATGAAAGAGCGCTCGGTTGAGAGAGGTTAACATATGGGGGACGGCTTGTCAAATAGATGCAACCAGCTTCCGCGAAACTCACGGGGGGATGGTCGAAGGGGCTTTTTTGGACAGCCTGTCAAGTGGATTTCCGCCGTGTCGCGGGAACCTGATGTCTTGCATAGGATATTGACACGCGTTCACTCAATTACGTAATATGGGCATAGAAGAGGCCAGACGGACCTGTCTCCTTGTTTCCTTCGCGTAACTTCGTTGGGAGGGCAATCGTGAAAAGGCATGCGGTCATAATGTTATCCTTCCTGGTGCTGCTGACGCTGGCAGCCGCTTCGGCATGCGCAACATCGGGCGGCAACACCAGCAAAGGTTCTGTCGTAGTCGCGTCGAAGATAGACACCGAGGGAGCCCTGCTGTCCCAGTTTATCATACTGATGCTCCGGGCAAACGGCATCGACGCCGTCGACAAGTCCCAGTTCGGAACGACGCAGCTAGTGCGCAAGGCGCTGCTCAGCGGCGAGATCGACGTGTACCCCGAATACACGGGAAACGGGGAGTACTTCTTCGAAGGCACCGATCCTACGATCTGGAAAGACGCCGCGAAGGGCT
>JAUSJJ010000245.1 GCA_030647705.1 Dehalococcoidia bacterium | reverse complement strand
CCCGCGCTGCCCAGCGCCCAGACCATCCTCTCAGCATCCAGTTTCAGTATGACTCCCGCCGCGACTGCCGCCCCGAAGGCGCCCACGGTGCCCGTGGTGTGCCAGTAGTGGTAGTGCGACGGGCTGATCGCTTCCCCGATGCGCATCGAGGCTTCGTAGCCGAGTACCACTGCACAGATAAACTCCTGCCCATCGGCATGGCTGCGTTCGGCAGCCGCCAGGGCGGCGGGGATGATGGGAGCGGCCGGGTGGTAGATACTGGCCCTGGCCAGGTCATCCATTTCTACCGCATGAGTGGACGCGGCATTGACCAGGGCGGCATTAAGACAGGAGGTGCGTTTGACGGTGGGAATCAGGGTGGCTTCGGGGCTGCCGCCGAGTTCCTCGACTATCTCCAGCAGGATCTTGGTCGGCGTCTCTTGCGAGCCGGCGTAGGCAGAGCCCAGCCAGTCCAGGATGCAGGACCTGGCAGCCGCCACCACCGGGAGAGGCAAGTCCTGATATGACGTTCCGGTTACGAACCGGGCCAGCGTCTCGGTGACCGGCTTCATGCTTCACCCCGCCTGTTTTTTCGAGAGTTCATCGGCCAGAGCTAGGAACTTCCTCAGCCTCTCCACACCGGCGGTGTCAACCATCTGTCCCTGGTATTGAATGGCGCCCTTGCCCTGAGCCGAAGCGGCGTCAAAAGCAGCGACGGTCTTTCGGGCCGAATCTATCTCTTCCGGCGAAGGCGTGTACACCTTGTTCACCGCGTCAATCTGGCGAGGATGGATGCAGAACCTGCCCTTGAAACCGAGGAGCCTGGCCCGTCCGGTGTCCCTGATCAGCCCTTCCTCGTCTTTGATGTCCACGTAGGGCGTGTCCAGCGCCAGCACTCCGGCCACCCTCGCGGCCAGCCCGATGGACGCTCTGGGGAAGAACTGCTCCATGGCTTCTTTGGTGCGCTCGACGCCCATGTCCCTGGTGAAGTCATCTGCGCCAAAGGCCACGCCGATCAACCTGGGCGATGCGCTCAGAATCTCATAGGCGTACATGACGCCCCGGGCTGTCTCTATCCAGGGAATCAGGCGGATAGTGCCTGGCTCGATGCCCTGTTTGATTTCGGCGGCGCGGATCAGTGCGTCCGCCCGGATGATGTCCTCCGGCGACTCTGCCTTGGGCAGGCTGAGCCCATCCACGCCCTTTAGTACCACCGCCGCGATATCCTCTTCCGTCAGACCGGTGCACAGTCCGTTGACTCGGACGAAGACCATCTGATTGCGGAGCGCCAACCCTGGCACAAGCCTGGTGACCACTGCCCGGGCAGTGGCCTTTTCGGTCAGGGGCACCGAGTCCTCCATGTCCAGCACCAGCGCGTCGGCAGGGGCGGTGCGCGCCTTCTCGATCATGTCGGCGCGGTTGCCCGGGACAAAAAGCAGGGAGCGAAGCAAGTCCATTGTTCCTCCTCAGACAGTCTGGGTTGGTTACCATGGGAGCAGTCCCGGAAGTAGCGATGTTCTGTGTCGAACCGATGATCATGCCCGAAGACTACGAGCATAAACATATCACAAAGGGCGCCATCTTGTCATGCTACAGCCGCTTGCCTCGTATCAAGTACCGATTTCATGCGGGTTGGCGATGCAATCGCTCACTTACCATGAGCGTGGCGCAGTCAGGACTTACGTGAGGGGATCGGCTGCTGGCGAACCGCCTTTCTTGCATAGACGGCCTTTGTTTGAGAAGCCGGGGCACGTCTTGACCTATCGTGCAACATGTCCTGTGATCGCCGCCTTCCGTGACTCCGACGAACACAGAATCAGACCCAACAGTCCGCCGTATTGTTGTCAGTCAAGTGGGCGCCCATAGGAACAAGGGCTTGCCAACAAACCGCGTTCATTATAGACTTAGGTACACAGGAAGACGTGATTCTGTTAGTCTGTCCGGAAAGGGAATGTGTATGAAAGAGGCGAATTCTCACACAATTGAGCGCAATATTGCCATGGAGTTGGTTCGCGTCACTGAAGCAGCAGCATTGGCCGCCTCTCACTATTTGGGCAGAGGTGACAAAACACTGGTGGACGAGGCCGCGGTATCTGCGATGCGTCACACATTGGGCTATGTCCGCATGGATGGAGTAGTGGTTATCGGAGAAGGCGAGAAGGACGAAGCTCCCATGCTATACATCGGAGAGCGTGTTGGTGATGGCACTGATTTGCCGGTCGATGTTGCGGTTGACCCGATCGACGGGACGACGCTCGTTGCCAAAGGTCTTCCCGGAGCTATCTCCGTGGTAGCGCTTTCGGCAAAAGGCTCGATGCACTGCCCGCGGGAGTTCTTTTATATGAACAAGATTGTCACAGGGCCGGAGGCGAAAGACCGCATCGATATCAACGCTCCGGTTGCCGAGAACTTGAAGAATATCGCCATTGCCAAGAAAAGAAAGGTTTCGGAGCTTACGGTAGTAGTCCTGGACAGGCCACGACATGAACAATTGTTGGCGGACATAAGGAGCGCCGGCGCCAGAGTGAAACTGATTTCGGACGGGGATATCGCCGCCGCCATAGAGGCAGCCCTGCCTGAAAGAGAAGTGGACGTACTCATGGGCATCGGTGGCACGCCGGAAGGCGTTATCTCAGCCGCCGCGATTCGCTGTATCGGAGGCGGCATTCAGTGTAAGGCTTGGCCTCGTGATGACAATGAAAGAAAGCTGGCTGTCGCCAAAGGAATCGATGTCGACAAGGTCTACAAGACCGAGGACCTTATAGATAGTACTGACGTGTTTTTTTCTGCTACCGGTGTTAGCAGCGGCGAACTACTGACAGGAGTACGGTATACCAGTGATGGCGCAAGGACCCAGTCACTCGTCATGCGTGGCATATCAGGGACCATTCGGTGGATTGCCTCACAGCATAACTTCGAGCGCCTGGACAAGCTCAGTTTCTTCAGACCACACTAGACAAACTCGAACATTCGAGCATGAACGCGCGGTGAGTTTCATGCTCAACTACTGTCCACTGAGCTTCCAGAAGATTCGATGATGCTGAACCCTAGGCTTTGGGCGCCTTACCAGCCACCAGCCTCACTCTCCGGGGCGCAGCCAGCCACATGAGCAGGCACGATCCC
>JAUSJJ010000241.1 GCA_030647705.1 Dehalococcoidia bacterium | reverse complement strand
GATGCCGAGACAAAGCTAGTCCCTTGCTGGCTGGTAGGAATGAGAGACGCCGGGCACGCCTTCGAGTTTATCAACGACCTCAGACAGCGGCTTGCCAATCGGGTCCAGCTAACCACAGACGGACACAAGATGTACCTTGAGGCAGTCGAAGGGGCTTTCGGACAGGACGTGGATTACGGGATGCTGGTAAAGCTCTATGGGGCAGAGCCGCCGATGGAAGCCCGTTACAGCCCTGCCAATTGCCTGGGGACTCACAAGAATGTGATTCAGGGCAACCCCGATCCAGCGCACATTTCGACAAGCTACGTTGAGCGCCAGAACCTCACCATGAGAATGAGCATGAGGCGGTTTACTCGGCTGACGAACGCCTTCTCCAAGAAGCTAGAGAACCACATGTTTGCCCTGGCCCTCTACTTCATGTACTACAACTTTGCCAGGACTCACAAGAGCCTCAGAAACCCTTACGACAGGACTCCAGCAATGGCGGCTGGGCTGACTGAGCATGTGTGGACGGTTGGGGAAATTCTGGAGTTGGTTAGATAGTACCTTATTTCCAGATTTGGGCAAATTTGCTCTTGGGTATTCCTGTTGTTTTACAAAGCTGGTTCACATAAGCATGAGTGACTGTCTTGGGGTTCAGCGGGACAGCAGCGTAGATCGAAACCCCTGGTCTCGGTTTGCAATACAGGGCATCGCACTCTTTTCCATCCACCATATCTATCAGCGTAAATCCTTCCCGTTTCAGGACATCTTGTATACGGTCAGAGATTTCGCTTGGACTAGGCAAGAGCTAACTCCCGCGTTTCGATACTGATCCATTGTCCAGGCTTAACATTGGCATTGCACGAAGATAGTATTCGTGCGCCTTTCGCAGAAAAGAATGGGATACCCCGCTCTTTCAGCAACGATTCAAGTTCGCCTCGTTTTGTGGCAGTATCCAACAGCATCGTCATTGCGCGAGACAAACGACGCTCAGCCTCCTCAAACGTAGCACCGCAGGTAGTGAGCTGCAATTCTTCACAGATAGCCGTGTAACCATCCTTCGCCTTCATCAGTTCGCGGGATAGAGTTATGTATCCGATTTCTTCCTTCATCGCAGTTCGCCCCCTACTTCTGGTACAGACATATGTTGGCTTCTACCACATCACTGCACTATAACATGATAGCATAAAACATATCCTTCTACCACAATATACTATTTTTGTCAATACTCTAAGGACGAAATTGTGAGAGGGTCACTTTCAAACTGATACACTACCCGTGCCTGGATACCCATCACCTTCGCCGACACGCCGGGCGTTCCCATCAACGTTTCACGGCAAACCCGGATTCCTCCAGCTTCTTGATGACCTCGTCGAGCTCCTTGCCCTGTCTCCGGCATCCCTGTGGAATCGTCGTCACCCTGCCGAGGGTGTTTCTGGCGACGGGATTGGATACGCCCAGAAACCCGAGTTCCTTCAGAATGCCGATAAGTTCAGGATAGGATGAGGTCAGGTCGTAGACGCTCTGATTCAAGTCAATCTCTTTCATCCAGTAAACGCTTCTCCCCTTCAAGGTTCTTGATATCGGTTATGTCCTGGGTGACCTCGAGGGCGCCCAGATATTGTCCTTTGGGGTCTCTGATGGCGAAGTATCTGATATGGACCATCCTGCCGCGCAGGGTGATCCAGAATGCGTGTTGGTCCTTCTTGCCCTCTTTGAAGGAACGCAGTATCTTCTCCACGGCCTCAAGGCTCTGCGGGGGGTGGCAGTTCTGCACCGTTCGCCCGATGACCGATTTGGTCCTGCGGAATTTCCGGTCCTTGCTGTCTGAAAAATACGCCACCCGGTCATCTTTATCGACGAAGGTCAAATCCACGGGCAGAGCATTGAGCAGAGGCAGAAGCTCATTCAGCCGGATAGCGCCGGTGGGCAACTGCAGCGAACTGTCCTGTTCCCGGTACAACGCTTCTTCCAGGAGCGCGGCCTGGAGTCTCTTCATCAGGACTTCCGTTTCCTCTGGCTTCTTGATGAAGACGTAGCCGATGTCATCGCTCTCTCTCAGGATTTCAACCCAGTCCGATGCTTGCAGCTTCTCCAGGGAGGCGGGGAAGAGGATGTTCTCCTCCTTGAAGACCATGCCGGGCACTTCTTCGAGCAAGGGGGCCAGAGTTGAGCCCCTGTACTTGTCAAACTCCGCGATGCTGGTAACGGCGTCAAGTCCATCTACGGCGGCTTTCAACATGCCCCTTATCTCATTGTGCTTGCCCCACATAACCTTGGATGGGCCCATGAAGCCCGCCTTCTCCAAAAAGGGGAAGAGAAGGTGCTCTTTCCGCTGGTAGTGAATATCGATGTCCCGCAGCCTGAGCAGCAGCTCTTTCAGGGTCTTCTTCAGGGCGGCGAGTCCCTGCTGTTCCGGTTTCTCGACCGCTTTCTTGATGGAGTCCACCAGCTTCTCGATCTCCCTGTTTTCCATCTTGAACAGATACACGGGATGCGAAGGGAAGGTCTCATCAGATGGAGCTTTCTCCAGGGCGGACTGGAAAAGCAGGGCATGAACGTTGCAGAACTTCTTGATCTCGTCAGTCGAGAGCCCTTCATCGATAAGCGATTGCTCCATCTCAGCAATCTCCGAGGAACTTACATTGCCCACCTCTTTTTCGAACCTGGCCTTGGCTTCCTCTACGGATACTCCACGGTGCAGGCCCAGGATAATATCTTTCATGACCTGTTTCTGTTGTGCTCTATCGGCAGCCATAGTCGCACCTCCCACTTAAGCCATAGTATAAAGCCAAACAGCGAGGTGTTCAACTGCGGTCTTTGAATGGAGGAGGCGTCGGGCGTTCACTGCCTTTTCGTCTTGCCCTGGCTCAGTCTCCAGGGTGTCTTGCCGATTCTGGTGAAATACTCGTCTGGAATCAACTCCGGCTTCTTGTAGTAGAGGTGTATGCACGGGTCGTTCGGATTATCGGAGTACTGTGTGACGCAGATGGGGTAACCGCGCATCTCGATGGGCAGTATCTCCTGAAATATGCAACAATGGTCGCAGTAATAGCTGACGCCGCTCCTGCCCCAGGTCCACGGGTAGGCCTTCTCTATCTTGCGTACCTCGGTAGTCCTTCTCATGACGCCTCCGGTCCCGCAGGGGTCGAGCCTCATCACGTACCTGTCGGGCTCCTCCGTGTAGGCGAGGCCCGTGTAGTTGGCCCTGAATATCTCGGCGAACAGATCGAGCGATTCCCTGGGCCCGGGCGTCCTGGCTATCCACTGTCTTACCCACGAGGCGTACCTCTCCCTGCAGAACTTCTCGACCTCTTCGTCGCCGAAGCGGGCCAGGTGACCAACGAGCATCTCCCTGCCCAGGGTAAGGCTGGCAATCGACCTCTTGCCGGCGGCTACCGCGCAGTCGAGGAGAGTCAGCGCCTCATCGGTTTCAAAAAAGGGGGCATTCCCGAATGGGAACGCCCCCTTGAAGTCGCATCAGACCAGGCGAAGCTAGTCTTCTTCGGTGTCGGACCGCTCCGCGTTTTCCACGTCCTCGTCACCTTCGGGCGCCTCCGCCTCTGCGGCCAACTCTGCCTTGATCTCGGCGTCCAGCTTGTCCACGTCCTCGTCAGCCTTGTCCGCCCCTGTGGTTAGCTCTGCCTTGATCTCGGCGCCCAGCTCCTCCCCATCAACCTTGTCCACGTCGGCAGACTGCGTCGCGAGACGGAACCCCAACGCGGCCGCGGCCCGCGCCTCGATGAAGCGCGGCTCCACGTCGATCTTGCAGCGGGCCGGGATCAGCTTGCCGATGATCACGTTCTCCTTGAGGCCGCGCAGCCGGTCCACGCTGCCATTGATGGCTGCCTCCGTGAGCACTCTGGTCGTCTCCTGGAAGGAGGCTGCGGCCAGGAAGCTATCGGTGTTCAGCGAAGCCTTGGTTATGCCCAGGAGCACCGTCTGCGCCGTAGCCGGCTCGCCGCCTTCCGCCAGTACCTTGGCATTGATCCCCTCGTAGACCAGCCGTTCGACGAGGTCGCCGGGCAGCAGTTTGGTGTCGCCGGGCGAGTCCACCCGCACCTTCCGCAGCATTTGAGACACAATGACCTCGATGTGTTTGTCGTTGATGGTCACGCCTTGCGACCGGTACACCTTCTGCACTTCATCCACCATGTAGCGCTGTACCGCTTCACGGCCGAGGATGCGCAAGATGTCCTGCGGGTTCTTGGAGCCCTCGGTCAGGTCCTGTCCCACTTTCACCGTGGCGCCGCTTTCCACCAGGAGACGGGCCGTGGGAGGAACGGGGTACTCCCTGACTTCCTTCTCCTCGTATACGATGACGATCTGCTTGTCCTCCAGCACCACGCGTCCACCCACCCTGGCCTGAATGGCCAGGTTGGCGGCGACGACGGCTCCTGCCTCGGTCACGGCCGCAGCCTCAACTTCGGCCTTTGCCTTTGCCTTCCCCTTGCCCTTGGTCTTAGGCTCCTCCCTAACCTGGGCCAGAACCGCCCCCACATCTACCACCTGGTCAGCGCCGACGACCGGCTTGTAGCCGGGGGGCAGAGGGTACTCATCGCGGTAGACCTCGGAGCTGGTCACCTTGACCACGCGGCCGTCTTCGGTCTGCAGCACCTGCGCCCCGCCTTCTATCTCGGAAACAATGGCCTGTCCCTTGGGGCTGCGGGCTTCGAAAAGCTCTTCGACGCGGGGCAAGCCGCTGGTGATATCCAATCCGGCCACGCCACCTGTATGGAAGGTACGCATGGTGAGCTGGGTGCCAGGCTCGCCGATACTCTCCGCGGCCACAATGCCCACTGCCTCTTTGAAATTGACCAGCTTCCTGGTGGCGGGGCTTCTGCCGTAGCAGTGTTGGCACACCCCTCGTTTGGCCATGCAGCCCATGGCGGACCGGGCGTAAACCCTATCGATGCCCGCGGCCACGATGGCCTGTGCGAGCTTCTCTTCTATCTCCTGGTTGGCTTCGACTATGATCTCTCCGGTCTTGGGGTCAACCACCCTGGCAGCCGCCCAGCGTCCCACTATGCGGTCGGCGAGGGGCGCAAACATGCCCTTCTCCGCAGGTTCCTGGAGCCAGACTCCACCGGTAGTGCCGCAGTCCTCTTCCAGCACAATGACGTCCTGGGCCACGTCAACCAGGCGGCGGGTGAGGTAGCCGCTATCGGCGGTACGGAGAGCGGTGTCTGCCAGTCCCTTGCGGGCGCCGTGGGTGGAGATGAAGTATTCCAGTACGCTCAGACCCTCCCGGAAACTGGCCCTGATGGGCAGCTCGATGATCCGTCCCGAAGGGTCGGTCATCAGGCCACGCATGCCGGCCATCTGCCTGATCTGGCCAATGTTGCCTTTGGCCCCGGAGTTGGCCATCATGTAGATGGAGCCGTACCGGGATAGTGATTTCTCAATCAGGCCGGTCATCTGGTCCATGGCCTCGGTCCAGATCTCCACCGCCTTCTGGTAGCGCTCCTCCTCAGTGATAAGGCCGCGCTGGAACTGCCTCTGGATCTCGGCGATGCGCAGATCGGTCTCGTTCAGCAAGTTCTGCTTGCCCGCGGGAACCTCGATGTCATTGATGGCGATAGTAATGCCGGCCTTGGTGGCAGAAGCGAAGCCCAGCCGCTTGATCTTGTCCACCATAGCGGCGGTAGCCTCATTGCCCAACTTGCGGTGGCATTCCGCCACTACCTGTTTCAGGCTCTTTTTGTCCTGCACCTGGTTGTGGAAACCCAGCCCCTCCGGTAGTTGATCGTTGAAGATGATGCGTCCTACGCTGGTCTTCAGGTGCTGGCCGTTCGCCTCGTCGCGGACGTCGATCTCGGCCTGGAGGTCGATGATGCCGAGATCATGGGCCAGCTTGGTCTCATCGAAGCTGGCGAACCGCATTCCCTCGCCAAGTGCGCCCTTCCTAACGTTGGTCAGGTTGTAGCAGCCCAGCACCATGTCCAGGGTGGGCGCCACCAGCGGCTCACCGGAACTTGGCGAAAGCATGTTGTTGGTGCTAAGCATGACCTGCCTGGCCTCGGCCACGGCAGCCCGCGACAGCGGGACGTGCACGGCCATCTGGTCTCCATCGAAGTCCGCGTTGAACGCGGCACAGACCAGCGGATGGATCTGGATGGCGCTGCCATCGACCAGGATTGGCTCAAAGGCCTGGATGCCAAGGCGGTGCAGCGTGGGCGCACGGTTGAGCAGCACCGGCCGGGTCTTGATCACATCCTCCAGGATGTCCCAGACCTCGGGCTTGACGCGCTCCACAATACGCTTGGCGCTCTTGATGTTATGGGCCAGCCCGCGCGCCACCAGGCGGTGCATGACGAACGGCTTGAACAGCTCCAGCGCCATTCGCTTGGGCAGGCCGCACTGATTAAGCTTGAGATCAGGACCGACCACGATCACGGAGCGGCCGGAGTAGTCCACCCGCTTGCCCAGCAGGTTCTGCCGGAACCGGCCCTGTTTGCCTCTGAGCATATCGGAAAGCGACTTCAGGCGATGGTTGTTGCCGCTGGTAACCGGCCGGCCCCTCCCGCCCTTATCGATAAGGGAATCGACGGCTTCCGGGAGCATCCGCTTCTCGTTGCGGATGATAATCGCCGGGGCGCTGAGCTCCAGCAGCCGGCGCAGGCGGTTATTGCGGTTGATCACCCTGCGGTACAGATCGTTGAGGTCACTGGTGGCAAACCTGCCGCCGTCCAACTGCACCATTGGGCGCAGGTCAGGTGGCAAAACCGGCAGCATGGTGAGTATCATCCACTCCGCCTTGTTGCCGCTCTTGCGGAATGCCTCCACCACGCGGAGCCGCTTGATAGCCTTCTTGCGCCGTTGCCCAGAGGTGGAGACGAACTCGCCGTAGAGCTGTTCCCGCATCTGGTTCAAATTGATGGCGCTGAGCACCTCCAGGATGGCCTCTGCGCCCATGGCAGCACTGAAGGCGCTGCCGCAGAGGTCTTTGAGTTCCTTATACTTGGCATCGGAAAGCAGAGCCAGCGGGCGCAACTCCTCGATCTCGCCAATCTGCGTCCGGAGCGCAACTTCAAGCTGCTCTCGCTCTTCGGTGGCCTTCGCCCGGAGCTGGCCCATATCCTGGGCGGCTGCCGCCTGGCGTTGGTCCAGAGTGGCGGTCGCGGGCTCGTCCTTGGCCTTGCCCTTGCCCTTCCCTTTCCCTTTGGGGCGTTCCGGCTCCGGCGCCTCAACGACCTCGGCGCTGGCCCGCGGAGAGCTGGCCATCTCTTCCTGCACCCGCTTCTCGATCTCGGCGGTCGCAACGAGCAGTGCCTGCTCGATGCTGTCCAGCTTCCGCTGGTGCTCTTGCTTCAAGGCATCGATGGCCTTCCGACGCGCCTCGTCGTCCACGCGGGTGACGATAAGCTTGATGTTATACAGCACCTGCTCCAGGCTGCGCGGAGACAGGTCGAGCAGCAGTCCGACACGGCTGGGCGTACCTTTGACGAACCAGATATGACTGACCGGGGCGGCCAGCTCGATGTGGCCCAAACGCTCCCGGCGCACTTTGGAGCGTGCCACTTCCACGCCGCATCGGTCGCAAATGATGCCCTTGTAGCGCATCCGCTTGTACTTGCCGCAATAGCATTCGAAGTCCTTGGTTGGCCCGAATATCTTCTCGCAGAACAACCCGTCTTTCTCAGGCTTCAGCGTACGGTAGTTGATGGTCTCCGGCTTCAGCACCTCGCCGTAGGACCAGCTCTTGATCTGCTCCGGCGAAGCCAATGAGATACGCACTGAGCTGAAATCGTTTACTTCCAACAT